>DASYFU010000102.1:0-2000 GCA_036498225.1 Gaiellaceae bacterium
CCACCTCCGCGAGCCGGGCGCGAGCGCGGTCGGCCGCTTCGTCGGCAAGGCGGCGCGCGCCGTCAACGCCGTGCGTGACGACGTAGCCGTCGCCGTCGAGGATGTCGTCCACGATCTGGAAGAGCAGCCCGAGCTCGTCGCCGAACGCGCGCCACGCCACTTGCGCGCTCTCCGGCACGTGCGCGACCCACAGCGCAAGGCCGACCGACGCCGCGAAGAGGCAGCCGGTCTTCAGCCTGTGCAGCGTCGCGCCGTCGGGCGCGGTGCCCGTGATGTCGAGGTACTGGCCGCCGATCATCCCGAGCGTCGCCTCCGACAACTCGCGCGCGACGTGCGTCGTCTCGTACGACGTCGCAAGCCGCATTGCCTCCGCGAGCAGCGCGTCGCCCGCGAGAATTCCCGCCGCCTCGCCGAAGTGCTTCCACGTCGATGGATGGCCGCGCCGCTCCTCGTCGTCGTCGAGCGCCGGCAGGTCGTCGTGCACGAGCGAGAACGTGTGCACGAGCTCGAGCGCGCACCCCGCCGGAAGCGCCGCCCCGGGCTCGGCGCCCGCGGCCTCCGCCGTCGCGAGACAGATCACCGGCCGCACGCGCTTGCCGCCGACGGAGAGCGAGTACCGCACCGACTCCGCCTGGCCGTGCAAGTCCGGCCACAGCTCGAGCCCGTCGAGATGCTCTTCGACGAGCGCGCGCAGCTCGTCAGGACTGCGCGGCATCCGCCTCCGCGGCCCGCTTCGCCCGCTCCAGCTCCTCTTCGACGGACTTCGCAAGCTCGGAGAGCTCCCCGAGGATCTCGAGCGCGCGCTCCGGCGAGCCGCCCTCCTGCGCGATCCGGTCGAGCTCGCCGCGCGCCGCCTCGAGCTTCGCGAGCAGCTCCTCCGCCCGGGTCAATGAGTCTTCCGTCGCCACGCTATGCAGCCTCCTCCCGCACGATCCTGCCAAGAATGCCGTTGACGAGTCTTCCAGCGTCGTCGGATGCGTAGCGCTTGGCCAGCGTGACCGCTTCGTCGATCACGATCTCCTTCGGGATCTCGCCGGCCGTCAGCTCCTCGATCGCGACGCGGAGGATGTTCCGCTCGACGGCGCCGAGCCGGTCGGCCGTCCAGTCGTCTGACGCCGCAGTGATCTTCGCGTCGAGCTCGGGCGCGTGCGCCGCGACGGCCTCGGCGATCGCGCGGGTGTAGTCGTCGAAGTCGCCCTCGTGGAGCGAGCCGAGCGGCGTCTCGGTGACGTCCCACTGGTAGAGGACGAAGACGGCGGTGCGGCGCGCCTCGCGGCGGCTCGGCTTCGACGCGTTCACCGATCGAGCTCCTCGACGATGACATCGACCGCCGTGACGTCGAGCCCGCACATGCGCGTCAGCGCATCGGACACGCGCTCCTGCACGTCGCGCGCGACCGCAGGAAGCACCCTTCCGTAGGCGACCGCGAGTTCCACCTCGACGCGAGCGCGGCGACCGTCGATCGCGACGTCGAGCCTCCGCCGCGGACGGCGGACGCGCGCGCCGTCGACGCTCTCGGTCGCCTGCACGACGATCTGCGTCATCGCGGCGTCGGCGACAGTGATCGCGCCGTCGTCCTCGCGCAGCACGTAGCTCATGCCGCTCCCGCCATGGACAGCAGACGCGCGCCCGACTCCTCGAGGAAGGACGTCGAGTAGTCGCCGCTCCGGAACTCTTCGCTGCCGAGGATCTCGATCGCGACGTCGCGCGTCGTCGGCACGCCGCGGATCTCGAACTCGCCGAGGACACGCCGCGCGCGCTCGATCGCCGCCGCGCGCGTGTTGTCGTGCACGATCACCTTGGCGATCAGCGAGTCGTAGTACGGCGGGATCACCGAGCCCTCCTCGGCGAACGTGTCGACGCGGACGCCCGGGCCGAGCGGCGTCTCGGTGACGTCCCACTGGTAGAGGACGAAGACGGCGGTGCGGCGCGCCTCGCGGCGGCTCGGCTTCGACGCGTTCACCGATCGAGCTCCTCGACGATGACATCGACCGCCGTGA
>DASYFU010000103.1:0-1763 GCA_036498225.1 Gaiellaceae bacterium
CGTGAACGGGCCGCCGTGGATGCTGAGCAGCGTCGGGTACTTCTTGCCGAGCTCGAAGCCCGGCGGCCGCATGATCCACGCGTCCACCTCGGTGCCGTCCTTCGAGATCGCCGTGAAGCGATCGGCGTCGCAGTACGCGCGGTCCCCGGTGAGGCTCGTCACCTGCCGCTCGCCGACGAACAGCTCGCGCAGTGTCGTGTGCGCCGAGGAGACGAAGGCGATCGTGTCGCCGTTGACGTCGTAACCGGAGATCGAGCGCTCGCCGCCGACGAGGAGCTGCGGCGCGGACGAGCCGTCGGCGGCCACCGAGTAGAGGTGCGTGTTGCCGCCGTCCTCGACCGGGAACACGATGCGGTTGCCGTTCCACACCGGCCCACGGATCGGCGGGTACGGGCCGCACTGCCGGTCGAGCGACGCGGTGAGGACCTTCGCTGCTGCGCCCGGTTTCGCCGCCACCGCGATCTGCGTGTGATGCGGATCGGTGCCGTCCTCGACGGTCCACTCGTACGCGATCCGGCCGTCATCCGAGAACGCCGGCCAGCCACACGCTGCGTCGTCGCCGGTGAGCTGCTCCGGCTCGCCGCCGTCCGCATCGACGCTGTAGAGACGTGAGAGGAGCTCGACGTCCCAGTCCGGCGTTCGCAGCGCGGCGAAGACGACGCGCTTCCCGTCCGGCGTCCACGCCGGCGTGTCGTCCTCGAAGTCGCCGTTCGTGAGCATGCGCGTCGTGCTGTCGAGGTCGACGATCCACACGTGCTTGCGGCGATCCCCCGTCCAGCCGACGCTGTCGAGCTTGTGAAAGACGCGCCGAAAACGGCGCGGCGTACGCTTGCGGTCGTCGTCCTCGTCGTACGCCTCGTCGCGGTCGCGCGCCGTGATGACGAGTCGCGACGAGTCGGGCGACCATTCCGCACCCTCGACGCTCTCCTTCAGGTCGGTGAGCCTGCGCGCTTCGCCGCCTGCCGACGGGATGACGTAGAGGTTCGCAGACGCCTTCTCCTCGCCGCGGTTGGAGACGAACGAGAGCCACTTGCCGTCGGGTGACCAGCGCGGCGTGCCGTCGCGACGCTCGCCGGAGGTGAACTGGCGCGGATCCTCGGAACCGTCGAGCGGTGCGACCCAAACAGCGCCGCGGTATTCGTTCGAGTCCTTGTCGATCGACCAGACGGCGTACGCGACCCGTTTCCCGTCGGGGGAGATGCGCGGATCGGCCACGCCCGTGAGCTCGTAGACGTCCTCGGGTCGCATCCCTGCCACGAGGCGGGACTATAGATCGGAGGCCGTTGCCATGAGACGATTGGCGCTATGGCGACCGTCGAGTCTGTTGAGCGCCGGATCGAGAACGTGGAGGGCTTCCGCGTCGCGATCCGTCATCTGGACGGCCGGAACGTCCGCGGCGACCGGACGCACATGCCGACGTACACATACCGCCGTGCGATGGCCGACGCGACGAACGTCACCGCGTGGCGCGAGGGGCGCTTCCGGCTCAACTATCCCGGCTTCGAGGTCGACGTCCTCCATCGCGACGGGACGCCCGTGCACGGCGCGACGTTGCTGGGCACGGTCCGGGCCGAGTACCGTTAGACGCGCGCGCGGGCGTGGCGAAATCTGGTGAGACGCGCCAGGTTTAGGTCCTGGTGGGCGAAAGCCCGTGGGGGTTCAAGTCCCTCCGCCCGCATGCTGGTGATGCTCGTGGTGCGAGTGATCCATCGGCTCGTTCATCATCTTCAGCATCGACCAGCCGCCGCCGCGCCGGAAATAGC
>DASYFU010000104.1:0-4120 GCA_036498225.1 Gaiellaceae bacterium
GAAGACGACGTCCTGCGGAAGCCCGAGCAGTCGAAAGTGCACGCGGCTTCCGTTCACGATGATCGCGACCGCGGCAGCGCGTTCGTGTCCGGGGCCGAGGGATACCGTTGCCTCGCGGCCGTGCATCTGCATGACGATCGCGACGGGTGAGGCCGTGCGCGGCAGCGCGTACGTGCCGCTCCAGGTTGCCGCGATCACCGCGGGCCGCGCTCGAGAGCGCGCGCCACGCCGTCCGCCCAGTCGAGCTCGAGCTCCGTGCGCGCGATCGCCAGGCGCAGCAGGTGCCGGTGATACCAGTCGTGGCCGGTGTTCGTATTGGTCCGCTCGATCTCGCGATATCGAGCGAGACGCTCCGCGACGTCGGTTCGGAATTGCCCGACCTGGTCGAGCATCGCGGCGGGCTGGGCAAGGCCGCCGACGAAGAGCTTGAGATAGAAGGCGTCGGTCGCACCTGGCTCGACCGTCTCGAGCCACGCTTCGAGCGCCCGCTCGCCCGCACGCGTGATGCGGTAGAGCTGCTTGTCGGGCCGTGCGGACTGCGCGACGATGCGGCGACGCGCGAGCTGCTCGCGCTCGAGCCGCGGGAGGACTGCGTACAAGCCGCTGCGCGCCGGAGACCAAACGTGCGCGATCGACCGTTCGACGAGCTTGATCAGGTCGTAGCCCGACCGCTCGCCCTCGATCGCGAGGAGCGCGAGGACGGCGGCCTCCGTCGTCGTCAGCTCGGCGACGTCCGTGCTCTTCGCGACCGGCACGGCGCCGACATTATCGGTCCATAGCGGATTAGTCCATAATGGAATATAGATCGACCGTCGCGCCAGCCGATACCCTGTAGCCGCTTCGCGGTGGCGGTAGCTCAGTTGGTAGAGCCCCGGGTTGTGGTCCCGGTGGTCGCGGGTTCGAATCCCGTCCGCCACCCTCGCGTACGTCGTCTTCCGTTGGACTCTTGTAGGGTGACGGGCCGTGGCTGACGCCCTCGCCCAGCTGAAGGCACGCCTCACGGATCTACACGGCATCCAGGACGTCGCGCAGCTCCTCGTCTGGGACCAGCGCACGACCATGCCGCCGGCCGGCGTCGGTCACCGCGCGCAGCACCTCGCGCTTCTCCAGCGCATCGCGCACGAGCGGCTCACCGATCCCGAGATCGGCCGGCTGCTCGACGCGATCGACGCGGGGTCGCTCGACCCGGAGTCGGACGATGCGGGCCTCATCCGTCTCGCGCGGAGGACGTACGACAAGGCCGTCCAGGTTCCCGTCGAGCTACGGAGCGAAATGGCGCTCGCGTCGGCCGAGGCGAACCCCATCTGGGTGAAGGCGAAGGAGACGTCGGACTTCCAGCTCTTCCTCGGCCCGCTCGAGCGCAACGTGGAGCTGCGCCGGCGGTACGTCGAGTGCTTCGGGCCGCAGGACGAGCTCTACGACATCCTGCTCGACGACTTCGAGCCGGAGATGAAGACGGCAGAGGTCACGCGCATCTTCGACGAGATCAAGGCGGAGCTCGTGCCGCTGATCGCCGAGCTGCGCGACCGCGAGGTCGACGACTCGTTCCTCTTCGGGCGTTTTCCGATCGACCGGCAAGTCGCCCTCGACCACGAGGTCGTCGACATGTTCGGCCACCGGCCCGACACGTGGCGCATCGACCCGACCGAGCATCCGTTCGCAGGCGGCGCCGGCATCGACGACATCCGCATCACCACGCACTACTACGAGGACAGCCTCAAGTCGCTCTTCTCGACGATGCACGAGTACGGGCACGGGCTGTACGAGCATCAGATCCCGCGCCGCTTCGCGCATCTTCCGATCGGCACCGGTGCATCGCTCGGCCTGCACGAGTCGCAGAGCCGGATGTGGGAGAACCTCGTCGGACGCAGCATGCCGTTCTGGCGCTTCTTCTATCCGCGCCTGCGGGAGGTGTTCCCGGACCAGTTCCGCGGCGTCGAGCTCGATCGCTTCTACGCGGCGGTCAACCGCGTGCAGCCGTCGCTCATCCGCATCCGCGCCGACGAGGTCACGTACGGGATGCACGTCATCCTCCGCTTCGAGCTCGAGCAGGACATCGTCAACGGCCGCGTCGAGCTGCGCGACCTGCCGCAGCGGTGGGCGGAGAAGATGAACGAGTACCTCGGCGTCGACGTGCCCGACGACGCGAACGGCGTGCTCCAGGACACGCACTGGGCGTCGGGGTTCATCGGGTACTTCTCGACCTACCTGCTCGGCACCGTGATCTCGGTGCAGATCTGGGAGAAGATCCAGGAGGACGTCCCCGATCTCGAGGATCGGATCGAGCGCGGCGACTTCACCGCGCTGCGCGAGTGGCTCGGCGAGAACGTGCATGCGTACGGCCGCAAGTTCACGCCGCAGGAGACGCTGCGACGAGCGACCGGCTCGGGCATCGACGCGAAGCCGTACCTCGCGTATCTCAAGCGCAAGTACGGCGCGCCTGTCGCCGCCTGAGTCCGGCGTTACCCTTCGTTCGCCCGGCCCCGTAGCTCAGCGGATAGAGCGGCAGCCTTCGAAGCTGCGCGCGGAGGTTCGATTCCTCCCGGGGCCATTCGATGTAGGTTCCCGGCGTGCTCGAGCTGACGCCCGACGAGCTGCTCTCGACGACGCGCGCCGTTCGGAAGCGCCTCGACGTCACGCGGCCGGTCGAACCGGAGGTGATCGACGAGTGCCTGCGCATGGCGCAGCAGGCGCCCACGGCGAGCTACTCGCAGAACTGGCACTTCGTCATCGTCACCGATCCGGCGAAGCGCGCCGCGCTCGGCGAGCTGTGGCGCGAGGTTGCGTTCCCGTACCTGCAGCGCGGCGACGGTCCGCGCGAAGGCCAGATGGCGCGCATCGGCGACGCGGTCGTCCATCTCGCCGATCACATCCACGAGGTGCCGGTGCACGTGATCCCGTGCGTCATCGGCCGCTACGAGGGCACGTCGAATCCGCTCGTCGCGTCCATGTTCGGCTCGATCATCCCGGCGGCGTGGTCGTTCATGCTCGCCGCGCGTGCGCGCGGGCTGGGCACCGTCTGGACGACGTTCCATCTGATGCACGAGCGCGCGGCGGCGGAGATCCTCGGCATCCCGTACGACGAGGTGACGCAGGTCGCGCTCATTCCGCTGGCATACACGGTCGGCACGGATTTCAAGCCGGGCAAGCGCAAGCCGCTCGACTCGATGGTCCACTGGGACCAGTGGTGAGTCAGGGCGACAGGTAGCGCCCGAAGTACTCGAGCACCGCGTCGAAGCGTTGAACGCGGTGCAGCGGCGAGCCGCCGCGGGTGAGCTCGTGGCTCTCGGCCGGGAAGCGCAAGAGCTCGACCTCCTTGCCGAGGAGGCGCATGAGCGAGAAGAGATGCTCGCCCTGCTCGACCGGGCAGCGCAGGTCGTTCTCGGAGTGGAGGATGAGGAGCGGCGTCTCGATGTTCTTCGCGTACGTCGAGGGCGACTTCTCGAGATGCGACTCCACGTTGTCCCACATCGGGCCGCCGAACTGCCGTTCGAAGACCCAGAAGAGATCGCTCGAGCCGAACATGCTGATGAGGTTGTTGACGCTGCGCTCCGTGATCGCTGCCTTGAAGCGGTTCGTGTGCCCGACGATCCACGAGGTCATGAAGCCGCCATACGAGCCGCCGATCACGCCCATGCGCTCGCCGTCGAGGAAGTCGAATTGCTCGAGCGCGGTGTCGACGACGGCCATGACGTCCTCGTAGTCGACCGTGCCCCAGCCGGGCCCCGCGTCCCCGACCGGCCCGCGGATCGCGCGTCCCCACTCCTCCGAATAGCCGGACCCGCCGCGCGGGTTCGAGAAGAGGACGACGTAACCGCCGGCCGCCATCACCTGCACCTCGTCGAAGAAGCCGGTGCCGTATTGCGCGAACGGGCCGCCGTGGATGGTCAGGATGACGGGATAGCGCTTCCCAGGATCGAAGCCCGGAGGGCGGACGATCCACGCATCGACCTCGGTGCCGTCCTTCGACACCGCGGTGAAGCGCTCGACTCCGCTCAGCTCGCGCCCTTCGGTGAAGTTCTTCCCGACGTGCGTCAGTTGCTTGCCGTCGCGTCCGACGAAGAGCTCGCGCATGGTCGTGTGCGTGCTGCCGACGTACACGAGCGTGTCTCCGGCGACG
>DASYFU010000105.1:0-3614 GCA_036498225.1 Gaiellaceae bacterium
TTCGTTCCCAGCGGTTCCGCGCCCTCGAGATCGGCGGGATCGACGACGACGTCCGCGGCGGCGAGCTCGCCGAGCTCGGCCAGCTCCGGCGTCGTGAACGCGGCCTGCGCAGGCCCGCGACGCCCGACGACGACGATCTCCTTCAACGACGCGCCGCAGATGGCCGCGATCGCCGCGTCGGCGGTGTCGGTCGGCCCGAGCTCCTCCGGCGTCAGCGCGAGCATGCGCGCGACGTCCAGCGCGACGTTGCCGACGCCGATGACGACCGCCCGCTCGACCGCGAGGTCGAAGTGCAGGTGCGGGTGGTCGGGGTGGCCGTTGTACCAGGCGACGAACTCGGTGGCCGGCCACGATCCGGGGAGATCCTCGCCGGGGATCCCGAGGCGCCGGTCGGTCTGCGCGCCGACCGCGTAGACGACCGCGTCGTACAGCCGGGCGAGATCCGCGTGCTCGATGTCCCGTCCGACCTCGACGTTCCCGAGGAAGCGGAAGCCGGGACGGTCGGCGATCTTCTCGAAGGCGCGGGAAACCGTCTTGAGCTTGGGATGGTCGGGCGCGACGCCGAGGCGGACGAGGCCCCACGGTGTCGGCAGCCGCTCGAACATGTCGACCTCGACCGGGATCTCGCCGCCGAGCAGCGCCCCTGCCGCGTAGAAGCCGGCCGGACCGGAGCCGACGACGGCGACGCGCAGCGGGCTCATCAGGCCGCGCGGTGCTCGCGCCACAGCCGGCCCGTGAAGGAGCCGGCGAGGGCGAGGATGAGGACGGCGACCACCGGGTGGAACGCGCGCACCCAGGTCGGGCCGTTGTTCGCGAGGATCGACTGGATGAAGACGAGGAGCGGCAGGACGAGGGAGATGAGCACCTGCGTCCGCGGCAGCCGCGCGACGAGCGCGGCGAGCAGCACGAGGAGCGCGACGATGAAGAGCACGTTTCCGAGCGTCCGGTGGGCGGCCCAGACGTGGTCGAATCGCGAATTCGAGGCGCCGTTCTGGACGCGGAAGACCCCGAGCCCGGCCAGGAAGAACTGGACGACGACGCCGAGGGTGAAGACGGAGAGGACGACGCGGTGGGCTGCGCGCACTAGTGCGAGCAGCCGGAGCCGCAGCCGTGAGCGCCCTCGTCGGGCGCCTCGCCTTCGGCCACCTGGAAGGAGTGCCCACAGCCGCAGGAAGCGACCGCGTTGGGGTTGTCGATCTTGAACCCGGACTCCTGGATGGTCTCGAGGTAGTCGACCGTCGAGCCCTTCAAATAGGGCGCGCTGAACGGGTCGACGACCACCTTGACCCCTTCGACCTCGAACTCGTGGTCGCCCTCCTGGGCGCCGCGGTCGAAGCCGAGGCCGTACTGGAACCCGGAGCAGCCGCCGCCCTCGATCGCGACCCGCAGGACCGAGACGTCGGTCTCGGTCGCAATGAGCGCGCGGATCTTCTCCGCGGCGGCGGGGGTCAACGAGACGATGCTTTCGGTCCGCTCCTGGAGCTCCATCGTCCTCCCATCGTACCAGCGGCGGGTGTTCGCACATGACTTTGTAACAGCCGTCTCTCCCACGGCTCCTGGTGTCGAGCGTGAACAAGTGCGGACTTGGTAACGTCGCCCCGCCGATGCTGAGCAACTGGCTGCCCTTCTTGATCTACGGGCTGTTCGCGCTCGCGATTCCGGCATCGATGATCTATTTCTCGTTCGCGTTCGCGACCCGCCCGACCCGGCGGACGAAGCAGCGCGTCATCCCCTTCGAGTCCGGCGTTTCGCAGGGCCCGATGCGGCCGCAGCGCTTCACCGTGAGCTTCTACCTGACGGCGATGCTCTTCATCGTCTTCGACATCGAGATCGTGTTCCTGTACCCGCTCGCGATCCAGCTGCACGCCCTCGGCTGGTTCGGGTTCATCGAGTTTCTGTTCTTCGTCCTGATCCTCGTCGTCGCGTACGTCTACATCTGGCGCAAGGGCGCCCTCGACTGGTGAGCGACGACACAATCCGCCTCCGCGACTCCGGCCTCCAGTCGGAGCGGCTGCTGTGGCCGACGAAGGGGCCGTCCCGCTTCGAGGAGGAGCTCGGGGCCGATGAGCTCGAGCGGGCGCTCGGCATCACGACGCTCGAGAAGGCGGTGCGCTGGGCGCAGACGAAGTCGATGTGGCCCGACACGTTCGGGCTCGCCTGCTGCGCGATCGAGATGATGTCGATCGTCGGCTCGCGGTACGACCTCGCGCGCTTCGGCATGGAGGCGTTTCGCTCGTCGCCGCGTCAGGCCGACCTGCTGATCGTGTCCGGCCGCGTCGCGCACAAGATGGCGGCGCCGCTGCGTCAGATCTACGACCAGATGCTCGAGCCGAAATGGGTGATCGCGATGGGTGCGTGCGCGAGCTCGGGCGGCATGTTCAACAACTACGCGATCCTGCAGGGCGTCGACCGCATCGTCCCCGTCGACATCTACGTGCCGTTCTGCCCTCCGCGCCCGGAGGCCCTGATGGAGGGGATCATCCGGCTGCACGAGGCGCACATGGCCGGCGTTCCTCCGGCGTACGAGCGCAAGGAGGTCGCGACGTGAGCGACTGGTCGAAGATCCCCGGCTACGTCTCGACGTCGGAGGGCTACGGCGAGACGACCGTCGTCGTCGATCGCGGCGGCATCCGCGACGCGTGCACGTACGCGCGCGACGAGCTCGGCTTCAACGTGCTCGTCGACGTCGTCGCCACCGACTACCTGCACTGGGGCGCCGGCGGCGTGTCGGGCTACATCGGCACGGCCGACGGGCGCGACCTCAACGCGCCGATGACGCAGGGCCTGCAGGCGCTGCCGGACGTGAAGCCCGCGCGCTTCTCGCTCAGCTATCACCTGCTCGCGCTGCGACAGGGGGCACCGCGGCTTCGCCTGCAGTGCTGGCTCGAGGACGGCGAGCCCGTCGAGAGCGTCGTCCCAGTGTGGCCGGCGGCGGACTGGCTCGAGCGCGAGCAGTACGACCTGATGGGCATCGCGTTCGCGGGCCACCCGAACCTGGCGCGCCTCCTGATGGAGGACGACTGGGAAGGCCACCCGCTCCGCAAGGACTATCCGATCGGCGGCGAGCCCGTCCGCTTCTCGCCCGCCGAATGAGCACGACGTTGCAACACGTCGGCCGCGCGCGCCGATGGCCGATCGTCGGCGACCCGATCTACGAGGGCTCGCGCATCCCGTCGCGCGTGCCGACGATCCTGGACGTCCCGCCCGCGCTGCGCGAGACGGACGACATCCTCCAGGTCAACTTCGGCCCGAACCATCCGTCCACGCACGGCGTGCTGCGACTCATCGTCGACCTCGACGGCGAGGACGTCGTCGGCCTTTCCGCGGTAATCGGCTACCTCCACACCGGCTTCGAGAAGAACATGGAGCAGAAGACGTGGTGGAAGGCGATCACGTACCCGGAGCGGATCGACTACGTCTCGTTCCAAAACAGCGAGCTCGTGTTCGTGCTCGCGATCGAGAAGCTGCTCGAGCTCGAGATCCCCGAGAAGGCCTCGTACATGCGAATGCTCCTCTGCGAGCTGAACCGGATCCACTCCCATCTCGTCTGGCTCGGCACCGCGGCGCTGGAGCTGGGAGCCATCTCGATGTTCTGGTACTGCTTCCGCGAGCGC
>DASYFU010000106.1:0-8507 GCA_036498225.1 Gaiellaceae bacterium
TGGGTGCACAACCCGCCGCCCTGGGACTAGGTCGGCCCTCGCCAGAGGACACGCAGTTTGCCGTCGCGGAGCGCGACGATCGCGCTCCGGTTGGTCCAGCCGTTGCCGAGCGCTGTGTCGAGGTAGATCGTGCCGTCGCGAGCGACCGCGATCCCGCCCGGAAGGAAGTTGCGGATGCCGTCGAACGTGCGATTCGTGAACGTGAAGACCCGGTGGATCGAATGCGGGGCAAGCGTGTCGACGTCCTGCGTCTCCATCGCGTAGACCGTGCCGCCCGGGCCGGGGACGATGCCGCCTGCGCCGCGTGGGTAGAAGCCCCGCAGCCCGATCGGCAGCCGTGTGCGCGCATGCGTGTCGACCATCAGCAGCGTCTTCGTGTTGATCCCGGAGAGGAAGAGGTTGCCGGCACGGTCGTACGCGAGCCCGTCGGCGCCGTCGTCGGAGCCGGGAGCGATGCCTTGCGGGCCGGATCGGCGGCCGGCGATGACGGTCGTGCCCCGGAGCACCACGCCCCATTCGCTCGAGGCGACGACGAGGCGACCCTGTCGGTCGAAGGTGACCGCCGTCGCGGACGGCGTGCGGAAGACCGTACGCAGGGCTCCATGGGAAACGGCTACGACTCGGTTCACATCTGCGACGTAGAGCGTCCCATCGTGCTCGGCGATGCCGCGCGGGTCCTTCAGGCCCGAGGCGTAGACGACGAAGCGGCCCGACGGTAGGCGTTCGAGGATCCGCTTGCCATCGACCAGGTAGAGGCCTCCGCCCGGCGCGACCGCGAGAGCGGCAGGGCTGACCGGCACGGGAGCGTGCATGCCGAAAGCTTGCCCTGAGTCCGCCGATTGCGCGAGACTCGCCGAATGGCGGGCTCGATCCACGACCTGCGGCCGGACGCCTTCGAGTACGCCTGGGACAACTCGTTCGAGCCTGCCCTCGAGATCGAGTCCGGCGAGACGGTGCTCCTGCACGTGCGCGACGCCTCGGACGAACAGATCGACGCGTCATCGGGCACCGACGACGTGCTCAAGCTCGACTTCTCGCACGTCAACCCGGTCAGCGGCCCGATCTTCGTCAAGGGCGCGCAGCCGGGCGACGCGCTCGCGGTCGAGCTGCTCGAGTTCCGGCCCCAGAGCTGGGGCTGGACGGCGATCATCCCCGGCTTCGGCCTGCTCGCGGACGAGTTTCCCGATCCGTGGCTGCGCATCTCCGAGGTGGACGGAGCCGCGGGCCGCGTGCGGTTCTCCGATCGGGTGTCGCTCCCATTCCGCCCGTTCCCCGGCACGCTCGGCGTCGCGCCGGCGGAGCCGGGATCGCACTCCATCGTTCCGCCGTCGCGTCACGGCGGGAACATGGACACGAAGCACCTCAACCCCGGCGTCACGCTGTACCTACCGGTCGGCGTCGAGGGCGCGCTCTTCTCGCTCGGCGACACACACGCCGCGCAGGGCGACGGCGAGGTGTGCGGCACGGCGATCGAGACGGCGATGGACGTCGTCCTCCGCCTCAGCGTGCGGAAAGACGTGCGCGTCGACGCGCCGCAATACGACGTGCCGGCGGGCGCGATCGCCGCGCACGAGCAGACGAGCTACCACGTGTGCACGGGTGTCGGGCCGGACCTGATGGAAGCCGCACGGGATGCGGTGCGCGCGACCATCGCGTGGCTCGGTGACGCGCACCGCCTCGATCGCGAGGAGGCGTACGCGATCGCGAGCGTGGCGTGCGATCTCCGCATCCACGAAGTCGTCGACGCCCCGAACTGGGTCGTCGGCTGTTTCATCCCCGAGTCGATCTTCGAAGGAGGTTGAGCATGGCGAGCACGGCGGTTGCGCACGAGGAGCCCTCGAAGGGCAAGCTGCGTCGCGAGCTCCGGTTCTGGGAGGCGATCGCGATCTCGGTCGGAATCATGGCGCCGACCGCGGCGATGGCGCTCAACGGCGTCGCGCCGGCGGGCATCATCGGCCGCGCTGTCCCGCTCGCGTTCCTCTTCGCCGCGATCGCGATCGCGCTCATCTCGTACTCGTTCGTGCGCCTGACGCGCTACTTCAACCACGCCGGCTCGACGTACGCGCTCGCAGGCGCGACGCTGGGCGCGCGCTTCGGCTTCTTCGCCGGCTGGGCGCTCCTCGCGACGTATTCGTGCTTCCTCGCGGCCGACATCGCCGAGGTCGGGCTGTTCGGCACGTCGTTCCTCAGCGGGGCGAACATCTGGCACAACCCGTCGTGGATCCTCATCGCGCTCATCGCGGCTGCGCTCATCTGGTTCCTCGCGTACGGCGACGTGAAGATCGCGACGCGCGCACTACTCTCGTTCGAGGGCATCTCGGTGACGCTCATCGTGATTCTCATCATCGTCATCTTCTGGAAGGTCATCGGTCACACCGCGCCGAATCACCAGGGCTTCACGCTCAAGCCGTTCGTGCCGGCGTCGGGGACGACGGTCGGAGCCGTCGCGTTCGCATCCGTGTTCGGGTTGCTTTCGTTCGGCGGGTTCGAAGGCGCGGCTGCGCTCGGCGAGGAGACGAACAACCCGCGCCGCAACATCCCGCTCGCAATCGCCGTCGCAGTCGGCTTCTGCGGCATCTTCTACACGATCGTCATGCTCGCACAGTCGCTCGGCTTCGGCATCAACGCAGCGGGCATCAAGGCGTTCTCGACCTCGAGCTCGCCGCTCGGCGATCTATCGAAGCAGTACGTCGGCAGCGGGATGGAGGACGCGATCAACTTCGGCGCAACGCTCTCCGCGTTCGCGAGCGGGCTCGGCTGCGCCGCGGGTGCGTCGCGCATCCTGTTCGCGCTCGGGCGCGACGGGTTCATCACGAAGCGCCTCGGCGACGCCTCGCGGCGGACGGGCTCGCCGGCGAACTCGCTCCTCGTCGTGATGGTGTTCGGGATCATCCTCACGGCGGCGTTCCGCATCAACGACACGACCGCGGTGAACGCGTTCTTCTACCCGGGCACGATCGGCGTGCTGGCGATGCTCGTCGCGTACTTCGTCATCCAGTTCGGCGCGGCGAAGTTCCTGCACTGGGAGAAGCGCGAGCCGCGCTGGCGCTTCAGCATCCTCGTGCTCGCGACGGCGGCGATCGTCTACACCTTCTACAAGCAGGTCTGGCCGAAGCCGGCGTACCCCTACGACCTCTTCCCGCTGATCATCGCCGGATGGGCTGTTCTGGGCGCCGCGATCACCGTCGCGTTCCCGAAGCTGACGCGGCAGATCGGGCGCGGGCTGGCCGAGGCGGAGGGGATGACGGGCGAAACGTGACGACTGGACACAATTCGTACAATTGAGCCATGGCTCGGACGATGAACGCCGTCCACGAGGCGACCACGTGCGCGGTCGCCGCCAGCGCCGAGATCATCGGCGCGAAGTGGACGGCGCTCCTCGTCCATGACCTCTCCGAGGGGCCGCGCCGCTTCTCGGAGCTCGAGCATTCGTGCTCCGGGATCAGCCCGCGGACGCTCGCCGAGCGGCTGCGCGCGCTCGAGCAGGAGGGGATCGTCGAGCGGCACAGCTATCCCGAGTCGCCGCCTCGCGTCGAGTACGAGCTGACGGACAAGGGCGAGTCGCTCCTGCCGATCATCGACGCCATGCGTCAGTTCGGCCATTCGTGGCTTCCCTGCCACCATCAGCACTAGAACCAACTCCCTCACAGAACGTTTACTGCGCCGCAATGCGGCTGTCCGTACCGTGAGAGATATGGAACAGACAGAGAATCAACTGCAGCGCCTGCTGCAGCTCGTGGAGTCGGCGCAGCGCGCCGGCCACTCGGAGAACGAGATCGCGAAGATCGTGGACGACGCGCTCGACGGCGACGCCGAGCTAGACGCCGCGGCCTAGCTGCTGCTGCGCGGGAGATCCGCGTACGCCGTGAACATCTCGGCGGCGGTGTTGACGCCCGCCTCGAAGTAGCGGACGAGGAACTTCTCGTTCGGCGAGTGCACGTTCGACTCGGGGAGCCCGAAGCCGGTGATCACCGTCGGGATGCCTGCGTCCGCGAGCGCGGGGACGATCGGCAGCGTCCCGCCCGAGCGCACGAGCAGCGGGCGTACGCCGAGCACCTTCTCGAACGCGTCCGCGCCGAGCTGGATCGCAGGCGAGTCCGGCCGCATCAGCCCGGCAGGCCCACCCGCCCAGGTGATATCGACGTCGGCGCCCTCGGGCGCGGCGTCGCGCATCAGCTGCTCGACCGCGCTTCCGATCGTCTCGACGCTCTGGCCGGGCGCGAGGCGGACCGTGATCTCACCGGCGGCGTGCACGGACAACGTCGTGTTCCGCAGCCCCGGCTTGCCGCCGATGATCCCGTTCACGTCGGCGGACGGCTCCGCCATCGTCCGGATGTTGAACTGCTCGGCTGCCTTCGGGTCGAGCGGCCGCGCGCCTTGCAGCGCGAGCTCGTCCGCGCCCGACGGCAGTGCCTTCCAGTTCTCGAGCTCCTCCGCGGTCGGCGGGATGATCCCCTGCCGCAGCGTCTCCGGCAGCAGCCCGTTCGGCCCCGCGGTGACGGAGGAGAGGACGCGCATGAGCACGTGGATCGCGTTCAGCGCGGCGCCGCCGTACATGCCCGAGTGCAGATCGCGGTCGCCGGTCGTGACCTTGACGTCGAACGCGATGAGCCCGCGCGTCGACAGGCTGAACATCGGGACGTCGACGCGCAGCATCCCGCCGTCGAAGATGATCCCGGCATCGGCGCCGGTCACGTCGTCGCGGATCCAGTCGACGATCGTCGTGCCGCCGATCTCCTCCTCGCCGTCACACGCGAAGCGGATGTTCACCGGCAGCGCGTTCGCGTCGACGAGCTTCTGTGCGGCCTTGAGCATGATGTACAGCTGGCCCTTGTCGTCGGTGATCCCGCGCGCGTAGGCCCACTCGTCCTTGATCGTGAGCTCGAACGGATCGCTCTCCCACAGGTCGAGCGGCGCCGGCGGCTGCACGTCGAAGTGGTTGTAGACGAGGACGGTCGGCGCGTTGTCGGGATCGTGCGACGCGCGGATCTCGCCGAGCGCCAGCTCCTTCTGGCCGAAGGGCGTCAGATCCGCCGTGCCGCCGCACTTCGAGCGGATGAACTCGCACACCCACTCGCCCGCCGTCTTCACGTCCTCGCGGTGCGCGGGATCCGCGCTCACGCTCGGGATACGGATGAACTCGGCGAGCTCGCTGCGCCAGGTGTCGTCCACGAGGCGAGACTCTACGCAACGAGCCGACGGCCGGTACCTAGTACCGGCACGACAGGGTCACGGAACCGCGACGGACCAGCTGTCCATGCGGCGTTGCCCGTGACACTTCCGTTTGGGTACCAGGTACCGGCCGTGGTCAGTGCCCGTGACGCTTCCGTGTGAGTACCGGTGGTACGGGCCGGGCTACGCGACGTCTTTGAGGCTGATCGAATCGGCCAGAGCGCGGAGCTTCTTCAGGCTCTGGTTCTCGATCTGCCGGATGCGCTCGCGCGTGACGTTGAACGTTCGCCCCACCTCGTCGAGCGTGCGCGGGTGCTCGCCGTCGAGGCCGTACCGGAGCTCGAGCACGCGCCGCTCGCGATGCGAGAGCGTCGACAGGATCTTCCGCAGCTGATCCTTGCGCATCGCCTCGTCGGCGACCTCGTCCGGAAGCGGGACGTTCTCGTCGGTGATGAAGTGGCCGAACTCCGACTCTTCCTCGTCACCGACGGGCTTCTCGAGCGAGACCGGCGTCTGCGAGCTGCGCATGATCTGCTCGACCTCTTCGATCGGCAGGTCGAGATCCATCGCGATCTCGTGCGGCGTCGGCTCGCGGCACAGCTCGGCGCGCAGCTTGCGCTCGGTGCGCACGATCTTGTTCAGCTTCTCGACGACGTGCACCGGCATGCGGATCGTCCGCGCCTTGTCGGCGAGCGCGCGCGCGACCGCCTGGCGGATCCACCACGTCGCGTACGTCGAGAACTTGAAGCCCTTGCGGTAGTCGAACTTCTCCGCCGCGCGCACGAGGCCGATCGTCCCCTCCTGGATCAGATCGAGGAACGGGAGGCCCTGGTTGCGATAGCGCTTCGCGATCGAGACGACGAGACGGAGGTTCGCCTCGATCATCTCCTGCTTCGCGAGATGGTCGCCGCGCTCGATGCGCTTCGCGAGCTCGACCTCCTGCGCCGCGGTGAGCAGATCGACCTTGCCGATGTCCTTGAGGAAGAGCTGCAGCGAGTCGGTCGAGATCTCGCGCACCTCCGCCTTGACCGTTTCCTCCTCGGCGACGACCTCCTCCACTGCGGAGACGACCTCGATCTGCATCTCCTCGAGCACGTGGTAGAAGTCGTCGAGCTGTGCCGCGTCGAGGTCGAGCTCGTCGAGCGCGAGCGCGATCTCCTCGCTCGAGAGCGATCCGCCGGCGGCGTGTGCCGCCTCCAGCAGGTGCCGCGCTTCGTCGGTGTCCAGGATGTCGGCAACTTCCCGAACATCCCGCGCTTCCCGTGTGCTCATGGGGCTCCCCTGCTCGGCGATGCCGCACTATGCCTGGCGGGTCGGACGAGGCGCTATGGGCCGTTCGGCTCATATTCCCGCTACTTGGTCCCATCCTTCCCGAGGGCGTCCAGGATCTTTTGCGCCGATGCGGCGTACACCGATCCGGGCTGTGCCGTGACGGCTGCTCGAAGCTGCTGCTCCCCCTTCTTCACCTGCTTCGTCCAGAGGAGGAGCTCGCCGAGATGGAGTCGTACGACGGCGGCCTTCGGATACGTGCCCGTGAGCGGGCCGAGCATCGGGAACGGGCGGAGCGGATGCGCCGGGGAGAACGTCGCGACGGCGGCGGCGGTGAGGACCGCCGGATCGTTCGGCGCGAGCGCGGCGGCGGCGTCCAGCTCGCGTTTCGCCGAGACGGGGCGCTCGCGATCCCACAGGAGGATGCCGCGCTGCAGCCGCAGACGGGCCTTCGCGTCGACCTGAGCGGTGTCGACGACGATGATCGGTAGCCCCGGCGCCACGTTCGGGTTGAGGAAGTCGAGCGCCGTTATCGCGTACGGGGAGTCCGGCTCGAGCTTCGCTGCGAGCTGCCAGCTCGAAACCGCGTCGGTATCGCGGCCCGACCAGTAGTACGCGAGCCCGAGATGGAGCTCAGCGAGGCCGCTCTGCGGGTTCGCGGCGACGAGCTTCTTCATCGCGTCGAGGCTGCCGTGCGGCCAGCGGGCGAACGCGGCGCCGATCTCGTCGGGAAGCGCGTGCGACCGCGAGAAGAGCGCCGCCGCCTGGGCGTGCTTGCCCGCCTGGTAGAGCCGGAGGGCCGGCGAGGTGGGCAACTCGAGCGGCGGGAACCCCTTGCGCGCGGTCGTGCCCGTGCTCGCGCCGCGGGTCTGGAGGAGCGTGGCCCCGACCGTCGCTCCGGCGGCCACCGCGGCCGCGAGCGCGACGATGGCCACGACCCGGGTCCTCGCGCTCATCGCGAATCAGCCTAGCCAGGCGGGAAGCCGCTATCTTTATGAAAGCAATGGCGAGCTATCGGGATCTGCTCCAGCAGGTGAAGACGGAGATCGACGAGGTCGACGTTCCGCGTGCGCGCGAGATCCTCGACGGCGCCGATCGGCCGCTCCTCGTCGACGTCCGGGAGTTGGACGAGTGGAGCGAGGGCCGGATCCCCGGCGCGATCCACATTCCCCGCGGCTTCCTCGAGTCGCGTATCGAGCAGGCGGCGCCCGACAAGGCGCAGCCCCTCCTCGTGTACTGCGCCGGCGGTGCGCGCTCAGCGTTCGCGGCGAAGTCGCTCGGCGAGCTCGGCTACGAGAACGTCACCTCGCTCGCCGGCGGCTACACCGACTGGAAGCGCAGCGGCCTCCCGACGGAGCTGCCGCGCACCCTCGACGCTGCGAAGCGCGAGCGCTACAGCCGTCATCTCCTCATTCCCGATGTCGGCGAAGAGGGACAGCTGAAGCTGCTCGACTCGCGCATCCTCCTCATCGGCGCCGGCGGCCTCGGATCGCCCGCGTCGCTCTATCTCGCCGCGGCCGGCGTCGGCCGGCTCGGCATCGTGGACGACGATCGCGTCGATGCGTCGAACCTGCAGCGCCAGATCGCACACTCGACCGAACGTCTCGGCGAATGGAAGGCCGACTCGGCCAAGCGCACGATCGAGGCGCTCAATCCCGACGTCGAGGTCGTCACGTACAAGGAGCGCCTCACGTCGGAGAACGTCGACCGCATCCTCGCCGACGGCTGGGACGTGATCGTCGACGGCGCCGACAACTTCCCGACGCGCTATCTCCTGAACGACGCCGCCGTCTGGCATGACATTCCGATCGTGCACGGCTCGATCTACCGCTTCGAGGGCCAGGTCACCGTGTTCAAGCCGCACGAGGGCCCGTGCTACCGGTGCCTCTTCCCGCAGCCGCCGCCGCCCGAGCTGGCGCCGAGCTGCGCCGAGGGCGGCGTCCTCGGCGTGCTGCCCGGAGTGATCGGCACGATTCAGGCAATGGAAACGCTCAAGCTGATTCTCGGCATCGGCGAGCCGCTCATCGGCCGCTTCCTGATTTTCGACGCCCTCAGGATGCGCTTCC
>DASYFU010000107.1:0-5104 GCA_036498225.1 Gaiellaceae bacterium
GGGGTCGTCGTCGATCGGCTCGACGACGAGACCGTCGACGATCTTGATCGCGGCCCGCTGCGGCGCCTCGGCCGGCGGGTCGCGGCGGCCGCTCATCGCGCCGGCCGCGCCCGAGCGGGCGAACGCTTCCGCAAAGCGTCCGATGTCTCCCGGGCTGAACACCGTGTCGGCGGCGAGGACGAGACACGGCGGCTCCGCGCCCGCGGCGAGCGCGCGCTTGACCGCGTCGGCCGAGCCGAGGACGCCGGGCTGGCGCACGGTGCGCACGTCGAGGCCGAACGCACTCCCGTCGCCGACGAGCTCCTCGACCTGCTCCGCGAGATGGCCGGTCACGACGACGACGCGGCCACACCCCGCGGCGGCGAGCTCGCGCAGGAGCGTCGCGATCACCGGTCGTCCGTCGATCGGCAGGACGGGCTTCGGCCAGCGCTCCGTGATCGGGCGCAGCCGCGTCCCCTCGCCGGCCGCCATCACGACGGCGTGCACTACGAGAGCAGGGTCTCTACTGCGTCGAGGATCGCCGCGGCGATCTCGTCCTTCGGCGCCTTCGCGACCGCGCGCTCCCCGCCGTGGGTGATGAGCGTCACCTCGTTCTCGTGCGCGTCGAAGCCGATGTCGGCGCGCGAGACGTCGTTGAAGACGAAGATGTCGGCGTTCTTCCGATCGAGCTTCTCGCGCGCGCGCGCGAGGCCACGCTCCCCCTCGTCGGCGGCGAAGCCGACGAGCACCTGACCCGGATCCTTCGACGCGCCGATCGAAGCCAGCACGTCGGTTGTCGGCTCGAGCTCCACCGTCCACGTCGCGCGGTCCTTCGGCCGTTTCGTCGCGAGCGCGTCGGCGGGGCGGTAGTCGGCGACAGCGGCCGCCATGACAACGACGTCGGCATCGGACGCGAGCGCGACCGCCTCGCGGTCGAGATCGCCGGCGGTCGGCGTCTCGATCACATCGACGCCCGCGGGCGGCGTCACGGCGAGGTTCGCGGCGAGCAATGTCACGTGCGCGCCGCGGCGCTTCGCCTCGGCTGCGATGGCCACACCCATGCGCCCCGAGGAGCGGTTGCCGACGAAGCGCACGGAGTCGATCGGCTCACGCGTCCCGCCGGCCGAGACGAGCACGCGCTTGCCCCGCAACTTGCTCGTGCCGGCGAGCAGCTCTGCGGCAGCGCGGACGATCTCGTCGGGCTCCACCATCCGCCCCACGCCGAGCTCGCCCTCCGCCGTCTCGCCCTCATCCGGACCGATGAGCGTGACGCCGCGCGCGCGGAGGATCTCGGCATTCGCGCGCGTCGCCGGATGCGACCACATGCGCGGGTTCATCGCGGGAGCGACGAGCAGCGGTCCGCGATGCGCGAGCGCAGCCTCGGTGAGGACGTTGTCGGCGATCCCGTGCGCGAGCTTCGCGAGCGTGTTTGCGGTACACGGAGCCACGACGAGGATGTCGGCACGGGTCAGATGGAGATAGACGTCGTCCGCCGGCGGCCTGCGCGCGAGCGCGCGGAACGTCTCGGCGGTGACGAAGCGCTCGGCGGCGGGCGTGACCAGGGGAACGACCTCGTGGCCGCCCTTCACGAAGAGGCGGCACACCTCGCAGGCCTTGTAGGCCGCGATGCCACCGGAGACGCCGAGCAGGATCCGCGCCATGCGGAAAGTGTGCCTACGTTTTTGGCAGAAGCTCGCGCGCGGCCTGAAGGTCGTTCTCGTCGACGACGATCTCGGTCGGCCCTGCCGTCGAGCCGGCGGCGCCGTATGCCCCGGCCGAGACATTCGTCCGCCGGAAGTAGCAGTCGATGCCGTTCGAACGAAGGAGGCCGCAGAGCGCTTCGGCCTCGATCTCGTCGCCGACGACGGTAAGCGTGGCCTCAGCCATCCGAGCGACGCGTGTTCGAGCTACTTCGTCTTCGAGTAGTCGTAGCTCAGAAGACCCTCGGCGACTTCTTCCATCGCCATCGTGAGGTAGTTCTTCGAGCGCGACTCGACCAGCGGCGGCGGATTGTCGTCGAACGTGCCTTCGCCGAGCTGGTGGTGGTAGTTGTTGATCTGCCGCGCGCGCTTCGCCGCCACGATCACGAGGGCGTAGCGGGAGTCCACATTCTGCAGCAGGTCATCGACGCGAGGATGGATCATGGCCGCGCCATGGTACCGACACCGTCCAGAAGACCGCGGACCAGCTCAGAAAGCTCCTCGACGGCCCGTCCCAGCTCATCGTTCTCCACGACGTAGTCGAACTCGTCGGCCTGCTCCAGCTGGTGCCGGGCGAGGGCGATCCGCTCGCCGATCTCGCCGGTGCTCTCGGTCGCGCGATCCCTCAGCCGACGCTCGAGCTCGTCCACGTGGGCCGAGATGAAGATGGTGACGGCGCCGGGAACCTCGCCCTTGACGCGTAGTGCGCCCTCCGTCTCGAGCTCGAGGAGCGGCACCTTGCCCTCCGCCTTCAGGCGATCGAGCTCGGAGCGGAGCGTTCCGTAGCGGTGGCCGGAGACGTACGTGACGTGCTCGAGGAACTCGCCCCGTTCGATCCGGTCGAGGAAGTCCTCGAGGCTGAGGAAGTAGTACTCGCGACCGTCCTGCTCACCCGGCCGGCGGTGGCGCGTCGTCGCAGACACTGCGGCGGCGACTCCCGGGACGCGTGAGAGCACCTCCCTGATCAGCGTCCCCTTGCCGGCTCCCGACGGGCCGGTGACGACGATGACCGAGGGCGCTCTACTTGTGGAAGAGGTCAATCAGCTCCGCGCGCTGGCGATCCGACAGACCGCCGACGGTCTTCGACTGGCTGATCCGGCACGTGTTCAAGAAGCGCGCGGCCTTCACACGACCGAACTTCGGAACCGCCATGAGGATGTCGATCACCTTCGCAGTCGACACGTATTCGGGCGGATTGCCGAGGATCTGCTCGATGCGGACCCGCCCGTCCTTCAGGTCCTTCTTCAACTTCGCGCGACGAACGCGAACGTCGTTCGCGCGCTTCAGTGCGTCCATCCGTTGATCCAGCGACCGCAGAGGTGCGTGTGCTTGCGTCTTCGTCGCGGCCGGCATGAGCGCCCGATACTACCAACGTACCGGCGCGGATCAAGCGTGCACGTGGCTCGATTTGTACGCGCTCGCGAACACCTCGTCGAGGTCCGTCGCCGCGATCTCGGCGCGCACGCGTGAGGGAGCGTCCGGGTCCGAGAAGAGCACGGTCCCGAGCGCGACGTCGCGCGCGCCGCACGCGACGAGGTCGATCACGTCCTGTCCACAGGTCACGCCGCCCATGCCGACGATCGGCAGCTTGGTCGCCGCGTAACACGTATGCACGGCAGCGAGCGCGATCGGCTTGAGCGAGGGACCGGAGAGGCCACCCTGTGCGCGTGCAAGCACCGGCTCGTGCGTCCTGCGGTGGAGCGCCATCCCGCGCAGCGTGTTGATGAGCGACAACCCGTCGGCGCCTGCCGACGCCACTGCGCGCGCGACCTCCCCGAGATCGGGATGGGCAGCCGAGAGCTTCGCGTACAGCGGAAGCGCGGTCGCACGGCGACAGGCGGCGACGATCTCGGCGGCCGAATCGGCCGCCTCGTCGACGTTCGGGCACGACAGGTTGAGCTCGATCGCCTCAACCCCCTCGAGCGCGGCGCAGGTCTCGGCGTAGTCGGCAGCGCAGAAGCCGCCGACCGAGACCCAGATCGGGCGCTTCAGCTCATTCAGCCTCGGAAGCGTCTCGCTGACGAAGCGCTCGCGGCCGGGGTTGGCGAGACCGATCGCGTTCAACATCCCGTGCGCCGTCTCCGCAATGCGAGGCGGCGCGTTGCCCTCGCGCGGAAGCGGCGTGATCGTCTTGGTTACGAAGCCGTCGAGCTCCTGCGCGACCTCGGGCGCGGTCAAAGCATCGAGGCAACCCGATGCATTAAGCAGCCGCAAGGACCGGCCCCTCCACGCACAGGCGCTTGAGCTCGCCACCGATCTCGACCGCGCAGCCGTAACACGCGCCGAAGCCGCATGCCATCGGCGCCTCCCATGCGAGCTGCGCCGACGGACACAGCTCGCCGACCGCGCGCAGCATCGGCTCGGGGCCGCACGCGAGGACGTCGTAGCCCGCCTCGATCAGCTCTGTGACGAGTGTCGGCTCGACGACCACCTCCGCGCCCGGCAGGAGCGCCGCCGCCTCCGCGTGTCGGTCCGAGCGGAAGCCGAGGACGACGGGCGGACGGCCGATGCGCATCGCGAGGTACGGGAACGGCGCCATCCCGATCCCGCCGCCGACGAGCAACGGCCGCTCGACGTCGAGACGGAAGCCGTTGCCGAGCGGGCCGAGGACGTGGATGCGGTCGCCGGGCTGCAGTGCGCACAGCGCGTCGGTGCCGGGGCCGACCGCGTCGAGCAGGAAGGCGAGCTCGCCGGGCGGCGCGAGGCACAACGAGAGCGCGCGCGGCAGCAGCCGGCCGGGCGCCTCGAGCATGAAGAACTGCCCCGGCACGCCCGGGTCGAGCCCGCCGCGGTCGAGACGAAGGAGCGTGTACGCGCCGACCTGCTCGACGCCGGCGACGCTACGCCGTTCGCGTCTCGGCATCGATCCGCTCCTGCAGCGAGACCGCCTGCTCGGCACGCGCGTTCGCGATCGCGTGCACGGCGGCGGCGGCACCCGCGATCGTGGTGATGCACGGCACGCGACGCGACAGTGCAGCCTCGCGGATCGCATATCCGTCCGAGCGCGCGTTCCGGCCTTCGGGCGTATTGATGACGAGGTCGCACCGTCCGCGGCGGATGAGGTCGATGACGGTCAGCTCGTCTCCCTCGGACTCGCTGAGCTTGCGCACCGCTTCGACGTCGAGCCCGGCGCCCGCAAGCGTGGCCGCCGTTCCCTCGGTCGCGTACAGGCGGAAGCCGAGGCCGGCGAGCGTCGCCGCGATCGGGACGGCCGACTTCTGCTCGGCAGGACGAATCGAGAGGAAGACCGCACCCTCACGCGGAAGCTCGCGGCCCGCCGCGCGCTCCGCCTTCGCGAGCGCTGTCGGAAGATCGGCTGCGCTCGCCATCACCTCGCCCGTCGAGCGCATCTCCGGCCCGAGGACGGGGTCGCTGCCGGCGAAGCGCGCAAACGGGAGCACGGCCGCCTTCACACTCCATTGCCG
>DASYFU010000108.1:0-4245 GCA_036498225.1 Gaiellaceae bacterium
CGACGCGCGCGCGACGCGGGCATCGCGGCGACCGCCGAAGTGACGCCGCACCATCTCGTCCTCACGGACGAGGCGGTTCGCTCGCTCGACCCGAACGTGAAGATGAATCCGCCGTTGCGCGCGGAGCTCGATCGCGCCGCGCTGCTCGACGCGCTCCGCGACGGGACGATCGAGTGTATCGCCACCGATCACGCGCCGCATGCGCTGCACGAGAAGGACGTGCCGTTCGAGGCGGCGCCGTTCGGCGTCACCGGCCTCGAGACTGCGTTCGCAGTCCTGTACTCGCGGCTCGTCCATCCCGGAGTGCTTCCGCTCGCCGTCCTCGTCGAGCGCATGTCGGCCGGCCCGGCGCGCACGTTCGGCATCGACCGGCCGCGCATCGCCGTCGGTGCGACGGCCAATCTCGCGCTTCTCGATCTCGAGCACGAGTGGACGGTCGAGACCTTCAAGTCGCGGTCTCGCAACTCCTGGCTGCTCGGGCAGACGCTCACCGGCGCGGTGGCAATGACGGTCGCGCAAGGCGCGGTGGCGTTCGCGCGATGACGGGCTTCCTCGCACTCGAGGACGGGACCGTCTTCCGCGGCGAGTCGGTCGGCGCGCAGGGCTTCGCGGCCGGCGAAGCCGTCTTCACCACCGGGATGAGCGGCTACCAGGAGGCGGTCACCGACCCGAGCTTCGCCGAGCAGCTCATCTGCTTCACGGCCCCGATGATCGGCAACTATGGCGTGGCCGAGTCGCGCTCGGAGTCGCGCAAGGCGCACGCGAAGGCGGTCCTCATGCGCGAGTCCCGCGGCCCCGCATGGACGGACTGGCTGCACGAGCGCGGCGTCGTCGCGCTCACGGGAATCGACACGCGCTCGCTCGTAGTGAAGATCCGCGACCTCGGGTCGATGCGGGCCGTCGCCGTCGCAGGCGGTGGCTCGGTCGAGGAGGCCGTCGAAGCTGCGCGCGCGCTGCCGGAGATGGAGGGCCGCGCACTTGCCGCCGGCGTCTCGACGAACGAGCCGTACGTGTTCGCGGAGAACGGACGAGTACGCGTCGCCGTCGTCGACTACGGCGTGAAGAGCTCCGTCCTGCGCCGGCTCGCCGTCGCAGGCGCAGCGGTGACAGTTCATCCGCACGACACGCGCGCGGACGACCTCGCCGGTTACGACGGCGTGCTCTTCTCTCCCGGACCCGGCGATCCCGGCCCGCTGCAAGCCGAGGTGAAGGCGATGCGCGAGCTACTCGGCCGGACGAACGTGCTCGGCATCTGCCTCGGCCATCAGGTGCTCGCGATGGCGACGGGGCACGAGACCTTCAAGCTTCCGTTCGGACATCGCGGTGCGAACCATCCGGTGCTGCAGCGCGCGAACCAGCGCGTGCTCGTCACGAGCCAGAACCACGGCTTCGCGGTGCGCGCCGCCGACGCGAGCGAGGCGACGCACGTCTCGCTGTACGACGGCACGGTGGAAGGGCTCGAGTTCCCGGAGCTGCGCGCACGCTCGCTGCAGTTCCACCCGGAGGCGGGACCGGGACCGCACGACGCGTGGCCGCTGCTCGAGAAGTGGGTGGACGAGCTTGCCGCGTAGGACCGACCTCGAGACCATCTGCCTCGTCGGCTCCGGCCCGATCGTCATCGGCCAGGCGGCCGAGTTCGACTACGCCGGCTGCCAGGCGCTGAAGGTGCTGCGCGAGGACGGCTTCCGCACGGTCGTCGTCAACTCGAACCCGGCGACGATCATGACCGACCCGGGATTCGCCGACCGGACGTATCTCGAGCCGCTCGACCTCGAGAGCGTCGCCGACGTCCTCCGCCGCGAGCGCCCCGACGCGCTCCTGCCGACGATGGGCGGCCAGACCGCGCTCAATCTCGCGCGCGAGCTCGCACAGGCAGGCGTGCTCGCAGAGCTCGGCATCGAGCTCATCGGCGCGCCGCTCGACGTCATCCAGCGCGCGGAGGACCGCCTCCTGTTCAAGGAAGCAGTCGAGTCGTGCGGGCTCAAGGTGCCGACGTCGACGATCGTCACCGACATCGATCAGATCGCGGGTCTCGCGACACCGTGCGTCGTTCGGCCGGCATTTACACTCGGCGGGCACGGCGGCGGCTTCGCATCGACTCCCGAGGAGCTACGCAAGCAGGTGGAGATCGGCCTGCGTGAGAGCCCGATCGGCCAGGTGCTCGTCGAGGAGTCCGTTCGCGGCTGGGACGAGTTCGAGCTCGAGGTCGTGCGCGACCGCCTCGACAACGTCGTCATCGTCTGCTCGATCGAGAATCTCGACCCGATGGGGACGCACACGGGCGACTCGGTCACCGTCGCCCCGCAGATGACGCTCCCCGACGAGGCGTACCAGGAGCTGCGTGACGCCGCCGTATCCGTCATCCGCGCCGTCGGCGTCGACACGGGCGGGTCGAACATCCAGTTCGCGCGCTCGCGCGAGACCGGCGATATGCGCGTAATCGAGATGAACCCGCGCGTGTCGCGCTCGTCCGCGCTCGCGTCGAAGGCGACCGGCTATCCGATCGCGAAGGTGGCGGCGAAGCTCGCCGTTGGCTACACGCTCGATGAGATCCCGAACGACCTGACGGGGACGACGCCGGCGAGCTTCGAGCCGACGCTCGACTACGTCGTCGTCAAGTTCCCTCGCTTCGCGTTCGAGAAGTTCCCCGGCGCCGACCGCACGCTCGGCACCCAGATGAAGTCGGTGGGCGAGACGATGGGCATCGGACGCACGTTCGCGGAGGCGTTCCAGAAGGCGATGCGCTCGCGCGAGCTCGACGCCGGCGCGGCGACGCCGTGGCAGACGCTCGCCGACGTCCCCGACGACGTTCACCCGTTCTTCGTCGAGGAGATCTGGCGCATCCAGGAGGCGCTGCTCGAGATCGCCGGCAGCGACGTCGAACAGTTCGTCGCCGACGACTGGTTGCGGCTGAAGCGGCTCGGCATCTCCGACAGCGACATCGCGGCCGCAGCCGACGTCACCGAGGCCGTCGTCCGCGCGCGCCGGCGCGACTGCGGCGTGCGCCCTGCATACCGCCGCGTCGACTCGTGCGGCGGCGAGGTCGAGGCCGCCTCGAACTACTACTACTCCACATGGGGCGAGTCCGACGAGGCTGCGCCGACGGGTGCCAAGCCGCGCGTCGTCATCCTGGGCTCCGGCCCGAACCGCATCGGCCAGGGGATCGAGTTCGACTACTGCTGCGTGCACGCCGTGTGGACGTTCCGCGAGCTCGGCTACGAGTCCGTGATGGTGAATTGCAACCCGGAGACGGTCTCCACCGACTACGACACCTCCGACCGTCTCTACTTCGAGCCGCTCGACGCGGAGTCGGTGCTCGCGATCTGCGACCGCGAGCGGCCGGAGGGCGTCGTCATCCAGTTCGGCGGCCAGACGCCGCTGAAGCTCGCGCGCGCGATCGAAGAGGCCGGGTATCGCATCCTCGGCACGCCGTACGACGCGGTCGACCTCGCGGAGGACCGGGAGCGGTTCGCGGGACTGCTTCGCGCGCACGACATCCGGTCGCCGGGATGGGGCATGGCGTCGTCGAGCGAGGAGGCGGTCGAGGTCGCGAACGACATCGGTTACCCGGTGCTCATCCGCCCCTCGTACGTCCTCGGTGGCCGCGCGATGCGCGTGTGCTTCGACGACGCAGAGGTGAGTGAGGTGCCCGTGCTCGGCCGCGTGCTCGTCGATCGCTTCCTCGAGGACGCAGTCGAGATCGACGTCGACGCGCTGTGCGACGGCGTCGACACGTACGTCGCCGCGGTGATGCAGCACGTCGAGGAAGCCGGCATCCACTCCGGCGACTCGTCGTGCGTGCTCCCTGCGCCGGGCCTGTCGCCGGCGCAGCAGGAGGAGATCCAGGGCATCGTGCGCACGCTCGGGCGCGCGCTCGGCGTCGTCGGCCTCCTGAACGTTCAGCTCGCGCTCACCCCGGACGGGGGCGTCTACGTCCTCGAGGCGAATCCGCGCGCGTCGCGCACCGTCCCGTTCGTGAGCAAGGCGACGGGGGTGCAGCTCGTCCCTGCCGCATGCCGGCTCGCCGCGGGCGCGCGCATCGCCGACCTCGGCCTGCCGCGCGAGCGCCCGCCGAAGCAGTGGAGCGTCAAGGCCGCAGTTCTTCCGTTCGCGCGATTCGTCGGCAGCGATCCGGTGCTCGGTCCCGAGATGCGCTCGACCGGCGAGGTGATGGCGAGCGCAGCCGATCTCGCCTCTGCCTACGCGAAGGCCGAGCGCGCTGCCGGCCGTGCGCTCCCGTCCGGC
>DASYFU010000109.1:0-4483 GCA_036498225.1 Gaiellaceae bacterium
GACCTCTCTGGCGTCGAGGGCGAAATCGCAGCCGCCTTCAACGACTGCATCGAGCTCAATGCCGGGCTCGCAAAAGAGCTCGAGCGCGTCAGCACCGTGGTCGGTAGGCAGGGACGGATCTCGCAGCGAGCCGCGCTCGGACCGGTGAAGGGCAAGTGGCGCGAGTACATCGATTCCGTAAACACGCTCATCGCCGACCTGACGCACCCGATGGCGGAGGCGGGCCGCGTGCTCGGCGCGGTCGCCAACGGCGATCTCTCCAAAAGGATGGCCCTCGAGATCGACGGTCGAGCCCTCAAAGGCGAGTTTCTTCACTCCAGCCGGTTGATCAACACGATGGTCGATCAGCTGCGCGCGTTCGCCGCCGAGGTGACGCGTGTTGCCCGCGAGGTTGGCACCGAAGGCCGCCTCGGCGGACAGGCATCGGTGGAAGGCGTCAGCGGCGTGTGGCGCAACCTGACCGACAACGTGAACTTCATGGCGCTGTCGCTTACCGAGCAGGTGCGCAACATCGCGCAGGTGACGACCGCCGTTGCGAACGGCGACCTCTCGAAGAAGATCACCGTCGACGTGCAGGGCGAGATCGCCGAGCTGAAGCACACGATCAACACGATGGTCGACCAGCTCTCGTCGTTCGCCGACGAGGTCACGCGCGTCGCGCGCGAGGTCGGCACCGAGGGCAAGCTCGGCGGCCAGGCGAACGTCAAGGGCGTCAGCGGCACGTGGAAGGACCTGACGGACTCGGTGAACGGGCTGGCGGACAACCTGACGAACCAGGTGCGCAACATCGCCGAGGTGACGACCGCCGTCGCGCAGGGCGACCTCTCGAAGAAGGTCACCGTCGACGTCCGCGGCGAGATCCTTCGGCTGAAGAACACGATCAACACGATGGTCGACCAGCTGTCGTCGTTCGCCGCGGAGCTGACGCGCGTCGCGCGCGAGGTGGGCACCGAGGGCATGCTCGGCGGCCAGGCGAACGTCGAAGGCGTCAGCGGCGTGTGGAAGGACCTGACCGACAACTTCAACCAGCTGGCCGCGTCGCTGACCACGCAGGTGCGCGCGATCGCGGACGTCTCCACCGCCGTGACCGAGGGCGACCTCACGCGCCAGGTCACCGTCGAGGCGAAGGGCGAGGTCGACGCGCTCAAGCAGAACGTCAACCAGATGATCGCGAACCTGCGCGAGACCACGGCACGCAACCGCGACCAGGACTGGCTGAACTCGAACCTCGCGCGGTTCAGCGGAATGATGCAGGGCCAGCGCGACCTGCAGACCGTCTCGCGCCTGATCATGTCCGAGCTGACGCCGCTCGTCGCCGCCGGTTACGGCGCGTTCTTCCTGATGGAGGACGGCGAGACGCCGCTTCTGCGGCTCATCGCGAGCTACGGCCTGAAGGAGCGCAAGCGGGCGTCGAACGCGTTCGCGCTCGGCGAGTCGCTGATCGGCCAGGCCGCCCTCGAGAAGCAGTCGATCGTCCTCACCGACCCGCCCGGCGACTACGTGAAGATCGCGTCCGGCCTCGGCGAGGCGTCGCCGCGCGCCGTCATCGTGATGCCCGTCCTGTTCGAGGACCAGGTGATGGCCGTGGTCGAGCTCGCGTCCTTCGAGCCGTTCACTGAGGTGCAGCGCGCCTTCCTCGACCAGCTCGGCGAGACGATCGGGATCGTCATCAACACGATCCAGGCGACGATGCGCACGGAGGAGCTCCTCCGCCAGTCGCAGGCGCTGACGACAGAGCTCCAGAAGCGCTCCGAGGAGCTGCAGTCGCAGCAGGAGGAGCTCAAGCGCGCGAACGTCGAGCTCGAGCAGCAGGCGCAGACGCTGAAGGCGTCGGAGGAGCTGCTGCAGTCGCAGCAGGAAGAGCTGCAGCAGACGAACGAGGAGCTCGAGGAAAAGGCGCAGCTCCTGTCCGAGCAGAACCGTCGGATCGAGATCAAGAACCGCGAGATCGAGCTTGCGAGGACCGCGCTGCAGGAACGCGCCGAGCAGCTCGCGCTCTCGTCGCGCTACAAGAGCGAGTTCCTCGCGAACATGAGCCACGAGCTGCGCACGCCGCTGAACTCGCTCCTCATCCTCGCGCGGCTGCTCGTCGAGAACACCGACAGGAACCTGACGGCGAAGCAGATCGAGTTCGCGCAGACGATCCACCACGCCGGATCGGATCTGCTCCAGCTCATCAACGACATCCTCGACCTGTCCAAGGTCGAGGCCGGGAAGATGGAGGTGCACGTCGCGGATGTCTCGCTTCGTTCCGTCCGCGACTACGCCGAGCGAACGTTCGGCCCCCTGGCAGAGGAGAAGGGCCTGGGTCTCGACGTGGAGCTCGCGGGCGACGCGCCGGAGACGATCGCGACCGACGAGGTCCGCCTCCACCAGGTGCTGAAGAACCTCCTCTCGAACGCGCTCAAGTTCACCGAGTCCGGCGGCGTCGTCATGCGCGTCGAGCGTGCCCCGGCCGAGATGCAGTTCGCGACGCCCGAGCTCGCTGCCGCGGAAAGCGTCCTCGCGTTCTCGGTGTCGGACACCGGCATCGGCATCCCCGACGACGCGCTGAACGTCATCTTCGAGGCGTTCCAGCAGGCCGACGGGACGACGTCGCGCCGCTACGGCGGGACCGGCCTCGGACTGAACATCAGCCGCGAGATCGCGAACCTGCTCGGCGGAGAGATCCGCGTCCTGTCGCAGGTCGGGCGCGGCAGCACGTTCACGCTGTACCTCCCCGCCGTCTACGCCACGCCGACGCACATGTCGGCGCTCGAGGACAACCTCGACCGCCTCGTCCTCGAGGGGCGAGCGCTGCTCGCCGAGACGTCGCATGAGCTCGACCCTGCCCTCCTCCTCCCCGGCGACGTCGAGGACGACCGCGACACGATCGAGGACGGCGACCGCGTCGTGCTCGTCGTGGAAGAGGACGCGGACGTCGCGCGCACGATGCTCGAGGCCGCCCGCGAGCGCGGGTTCAAGACGGTGGTCGCGCGGCGCGGCGACGCCGGCGTGGCGCTCGCGCACGAGTTCCGGCCGGCGGCGATCGTGCTCGACGCGACCATCCCGGCGATGGACGGCTGGGCGGTGCTCGACGAGCTGAAGCACAGCCCGGCGACGCGGCACATCCCGGTGCACGTCGTCTCCTCCAACGGAGGGAAAACGCACGCGCTCCGCGCAGGCGCGGTCGCGGTCCTCGAGAAGCCGGTCGTCGAGGCGCGGCTCGCAGAGACGTTCGAACGGATCGAGCGCTTCATCGAGCGCCAGGTGAAGAGCCTGCTCGTGGTCGAGGACGACGACGACCAGCGCGCGGCGATCGTCGAGCTCGTCGGAGCAGACGACGTCGTGATCACCGCGGTGGCAACATTCGAGGAAGCGCGGCAGGCGCTCGGAGAGCACGACTTCGACTGCATGGTGCTCGACCTGCGGCTGAGCGACGGCAGCGGATTCGATCTGCTCGAGCAGATCGACGGCGACGAGCGTCTCGCGACCCTCCCGGTGATCGTGTACACGGGCGTCGAGCTGACCGAGGACGAAGAGGCGACGCTCCGCCGCTATTCGGAGGCGATCGTCGTGAAGGATGCGCGCTCCCCGGAGCGGCTCCTGGACGAGACCGCGCTCTTCCTCCACCGCGTCGAGGCGGAGCTTCCGCAACCGAAGCGCCGCTTCGTCGAGCACGTGCGTACCGTGGATAGCGTCTTCCGCGGCAAGAAGGTGCTCATCGTCGACGACGACGTGCGCAACGTCTTTGCTCTGACGTCAGCGTTGGAAGCGAACGGCATGGACGTCGTCTTCGCCGAGAACGGCCGGGCCGGGATCGAGACGCTCCGGGAGAACCCGGAGGTCGATCTCGTATTGATGGACATCATGATGCCGGAGCTCGACGGCTACGAGGCGATGCGCGCGATCCGCGACATCCCGGAGTTCACCGAGCTCCCGATCATCTCCCTCACTGCAAAAGCGATGAAGGGCGACCGCGAGCGCTCGATCGAGTCTGGCGCGTCCGACTACATCACCAAGCCCGTCGACACCGACCAGCTTCTATCGCTGATGCGCGTGTGGTTGTACCGCTAGAGCAGTCGCAGGCACGGAGATTCAACCCCGAGCTCCCGGGGAAGGTCGTCTTCGTCCAGGTATGGCGGAACGTCCTCATCTCCTTCGACACGCTGCTCCAGCAGCGAGTGACGGACCGTTCTTGCGAGACCGTGCGCCCGCTCGGAGCCCTCGAGCTCGCACCGCTCGTGCCGGACGAGCGCATCTTCCGGAAGGCCGCATGACCGAACGCGCAGCGATCCTCCTGGTCGACGACCGCGAGGAGAATCTCATCGCGCTCGAGGCGGTCCTCGAGCCGCTCGGCCACCTCCTCGTGCGCGCGGACTCCGGTGTCGCAGCGCTGCGCGAGATCCTCCTGCACGACTTCGCCTGCATCCTCCTAGACGTCGACATGCCGGGCATCGACGGGTTCGAGACTGCGCGCATGATCAAGCAGCGCGTCCGCTCA
>DASYFU010000110.1:0-4487 GCA_036498225.1 Gaiellaceae bacterium
GGGAAACCGGCGGGCACGCGACGTGCTGCGCATCACCGGCGACCCGCCGCGCTTCATCGCCGCCATGCAGCTCGGCGTGACGCTCACCTCGCTGGCCATCGGCGCGCTGGGCGAGCACGTGCTCACGAAGGAGTTCGACAAGTGGGTGGCGACGGCACTCGCCATCGCGCTCGCCTATCTGATCCTGACGTTCTTCCACGTCGTCGTCGGCGAGCTCGTGCCGAAAGGCGTCGCGCTGAGCCACTCGGAAGGGACGGCGCTGTGGGTGTCCGCGCCGGTACGCGCGTTCTTCACCGTTGCGCAGCCGTTCATCTGGGTGCTTCAGCGATCGACCAACGTCGTCCTGCGCGTGTTCGGTGTCGCCCCGGCGGGGGCCGAGCGCGACGTCCTCTCCGAAGCGGAGCTGCGCATGCTCGTCTCGCGCTCGACCCGAGAGGGCGAGATCGAGGTGGACGAGCAGCAGATGATCGACAAGGTCTTCGTCTTCGGCGACAAGGACGCGGCCGACGTCATGGTCGCGAAGCCGGACGTGACCGCAATCTCCGCCGAGATGCCGACCGAAGAGGCGCTCAGAACGGTCCTCGACCACCCGTACACGCGCTATCCCGTCTATCGCGAGACGATCGACGACGTCGTCGGCGTGCTGCACGTCCGCGACCTGTTCTCCTCCGTGTACGCGCGGGGCGTCGAAAGCGTGCGCCTCGAGGAGCTGCTGCGGCCGGCCTACGTCGTCCCCGAGACGAAGGACCTCGCGTCGCTCCTGCAGGAGTTCCGCCGGACGAACAACCACTTCGCGATCGTCGTCGACGAGTACGGCGCGCTCGCCGGCATCTGCACGCTCGAGGATCTGATCGAGGAGATCGTGGGGGAGATCGAGGACGAGTTCGACGTTCCCGAGACGGCGATCGAGCAGGTGGACGACGACACGTGGCGCATGGACGGGCGTTTCCCGATCGACGAGTTCAACGAGCGATTCGACACCGACCTGCCGGACGAGGACTACCACACGGTTGCCGGCTTCGTCTTCGGGCAGCTCGGGCGGGCCCCGGAGCCGGGTGACGACGTCTCGTTCAACGGGCTTCGCTTCGACGTGCTCGAAGTGGACGGGAACCGGATCGAGCGGATCGCCGTCACGTTCGTCGAGCGGCCGCAGCCACGCTCCTCCGGGGTGAACGACGCCCTGGACGACGACATCGAATAGCCCCCGTAACCGGTTCGCGGGCAGCGGCGTTTTCTCGCTTGTACGCCGCCCTTCTGCTCTCGTAAACCCACACAGTTACGAGGTGGAAAAATGCAGAAATCTGCCGCCGCGGTTGCCGCTGCGGTCGCCGTGCTCGCGCTGGGACTGCTCTCGGGCGTCGCGCTCGCCGGTGATCACGGGAATCACGGCTCACAGAGCAACCAGCCGGGATCCGCCCAGAACGGCAACGCGTCCGACCAGGCAGGCGTGAAGCCGGGCAACGACACGTCCAAGGATCAGACGTGCACGACCGGCGGTGGCCAGGGAAGCTCGGCCACGTGCAGCTCGGCCACGTATGCGCGCAAGTCGGACTCGTCGAAGCGGTACGGCAACGGCAGGACCGCGGCGCAGATCGCGAACGACAAGGGTGCACCCGCGGGGACCCCGATCTACGGCCCGGGGAACAGCCAGCCGCACAAGATCTGCGGTCGCGACGTGCATGCGTACAAGGGTGGGGACTGCGAGAAGCAGACGCCGCCGAAGTCGCTGAAGCCGCAGCTCCGGGCGCAGGTCGCGATCACCCCGGCTGCGACGACGACGACGGAGTCGACGACCACGACGACGGTCGCGACGACCATGACGACGACGGTTGCGGCGGTCGAGGAGTCACAGATCACACCGCCGCCGCCGGCGGCGACCAGTGGCGTGCTCGGTGCGTTGAAGGCGCTGTCGGCGCCGGCAGCCAAGCCCGCCGGTGCGCGGGCAGGTGTCCTCGGCTCGCTGAAGACGCTTGGCAGCACGGCGACCTCCGGGACGCTGCCCTTCACCGGGCTCCGTCTCTGGATCGTGGAGCTGATCGCACTCGGGCTGATCGGCTCCGGCATGGCGCTGCGCCTCGTCGCGCGCCGCAGGCTGAACTAGCTCGTCAGCTCGATCGGACTGATCTCGCCGCCTGCGATCCGCCAGGCGGCGAGATCGTCCATCCTGAGCGAGTAGATGAGATACGGGCGGCCTTCCCAGAGCCCGACGTTCTCCACGTCGGTGCGCGACGGACGCGGCGGGGAGGAGAGGTGCGAGTGCACGACGGCCTGGTCGAGCTCGATCTCCGACCAGCGCACGGGATCGAGATAGAGCTCGAACCGGTACGGCGACACCGCCTTGTTCACGGCGCGTACGTACTCGACCGCGCGGTCGCCGTCGAGCAGGAGCAATCCGCACGACTCGTTCGGCGCCTCGTCTCGCGCATGTGCGGCGATCGCGTCGCGAACCGCGGCCGGGACTACCACCACAACGTGCGTTCCATGGCGCCGCCGACGTCGTCGGCGGACCAGAAGTCGGCGCTCAGGTATTTCCATCCGCCGTCGGCGAGCACGCAGACGACGACGGCGTTCTCGTCGAGCTCCTCGGCGAGCCTGCGCGCCACGTGCACGACCGCGCCGCCGGACACGCCGGCGAAGATTCCCTCTGCATCGAGGAGCGCGCGCACCGCGGCGACGGATTCCTCGTTCGACACGAGCACCTTCCGGTCGAGCTTCGACACGTCGAGGATCGGCGGCACATAGCCGTCCTCGAGCGAGCGGAGGCCCATAACCGCGTCTCCCGGAAGCGGCTCCGCGGCCGCGACGACGACGTCGGGGAAGCTCTCGCGCAGTCGCTCGCCGGCGCCCATGAGCGTGCCGCCCGTGCCGAGCCCGGCGACGAGGACGTCGACGCGGTCGAGCGCGTCGGCGATCTCCGCGCCCGTGCCCTCGTAGTGCGCTCGCGGATTCGCCGGGTTCGCGTACTGGAACGGCATGAAGAACCGCGGATCGGACTCCGCCAGCTCGAGCGCGAGGCGCACGGCGCCGTTCGAGCCCTCCTCGCCGGGAGACTCGACGATGGTCGCGCCGTACAGCCGCAGCAATCGCCGCCGCTCCTCGGTCGCGTTCGACGGCATGACGCAGGTGAGCGGATAGCCCTTCAGCTTCGCCACGAGCGCGAGCGAGATACCCGTGTTGCCGCTCGTCGGCTCGAGCAGCGCACGGCTGGGCTCGAGTTCGCCCGCCGCCTCGGCCGCCTCGATCATCGCCTTCGCCACGCGATCCTTGATCGAGCCGGTCGGGTTCTGGCCCTCGAGCTTCGCGAAGATGCGCCCGCCGCCGGGCGGCGACAGGCGCCGCAGCTCGACGAGCGGCGTGTTCCCGACTAGCTCGAGGAGGCTCTGGACCACACGTAGACGGTTGGACACGTCTTCCCCAGGAGTTGGTAGATCCCCCACACGAGACCGCCCCAGGCTGCCTCGGCGTCGGGACCGGCGAAGTCGCCGCGGCGAAGCCGCGCGATCTCGAGGAGATCCTTGCCGGCGTCCCACGTTCCCTGCTCGATCATCGACTCGCGCCATTCCGAGCCGAGGCGGTCGACGGAGCGCTGCTCGAGACCCGCTGCGGCCGCCGCGCGCTCGAGCTCGTCAGCGTCGAACGTCTCGATCGCGGTGGCTGCGACGAGCTCTGCGCGCTCGCGCGGCTCGAGCTTCTCGGTGGCGAGCGTCACGTACGCGAGCATCGCGCCGCCGGGACGCAGCACGCGTGCGCACTCGGCGAACCCACGTTGCGCGTCGACGTGGACGAGCACGTCGCGGCACCAGATCCAGTCCACCGAGGCATCGTCGAGCGGCATCGACTCGATCGACGCTTCGACGACCTCGATCTCCGTGCTCAATCCCGCATCCGCGATCGCGGCGCGCGCCAACTCCCCGTGCAGCGGCACCGCGTCGAGCGCAATCGCGCGCACGCCGTGCCGGCGCACGAGCTCGATCGCATGCTTCGCGTCGCGCGCGCCCAGGTCGGCGACGAGGTCGCCGCGCTGCGGCCCGAGGGCCGCGAACGCGTCGTACAGCCAGTCCGTTCCGCGAGGCTCGAGGCTGCGCCCCAATGCCTCGTCGAGCTCTGCCTCGTCGGCCCAGAGCTCGTAGAGCTCCTGGACCGTCGGCATCAGCCGCCGGCCATCGCCGGAAGGAGGATGACGGTCGAGCCGTCGTGCACCTCGGTCTCGAGCCCGTCCAGCGTGCGGACGTCCTCGCCCTCGAGGTAGACGTTCACGAACGGCGCGATCTCGTCGTCCTCGACGATCTGCGAGCGCAGGCCGGGGAAGCGGCTGACGAGATCGTCGAGCAGCTCGCGCACCGTGCCGCCGGCGGCGTGCACCTCGCGCTTGCCTTCCGTCTCGGTGCGAAGCGTCGGTGGGATTCTCACGGTCTTCATGCGTGCGTCGGCCTCCCGGAGCAGAACTCCACGTAGTCGATGTACTCGGTGATGGTCGGGTGCTCGCC
>DASYFU010000111.1:0-3055 GCA_036498225.1 Gaiellaceae bacterium
CATTCCGGCCGATGCGAGCACGCGCGACCCGTGCCGGTCGGCCACGTGCCCGGCGAGCGGCGACGCGACGAGCATGCCGATCGCGAGCGGCGAGAGCTCGAGCCCCGCCATGATCGGCGACTGCCCCTGCGGCCCCTGGAAGTAGAAGACGAAGAGGAACGTGAGTGCAAAACGTGCGAAGCCGTTGATGAATGCGGTCGCGGACGCGGCTGCGAAGAGCCGGTCGTCGAACATCGAGAGGTCGAGCATCGGCGAACGGCCGCGCCATTCGATCGCGACGAAGAGCGGAAGCAGCACGGCCGCGACGACGAAGCCGCCGATCACGAGCGGATCGTTCCAGCCGCTGAGCCCTGCCTTGGAGAGCGCGAGCACGAGCGCGGTCAATCCGCCGACGAAGGCCGCGGTGCCGAACACGTCGAGCCCGCGCTCCTCGCTCTGGCCGGACATCTCGTGCAGCACGAGCCAGCCCCAGGCCGAGCCGAGGAGGCCGAGCGGAACGTTGAACCAGAACACCCAGTGCCAGGAGTACGCGACGAGCGCGCCGCCGAGCACCGGGCCGATCACGAGACCGACTGCGGCGATCATCACGTTCGTCCCCATCGCGAGCCCGAGCTCGCGCTTCGGGAACGCGTCGGTGACGAGCGCGCCTGCGTTCGCGAACAGGAACGCGCCGCCGATGCCCTGCACGACGCGCCAGAGGATCAACTGCGTGCCGCTGCCGGCAAAGCCGGCGCCGAGCGACGCGAACGAGAACAGCAGGAAGCCAAGGACGAACGCGTGCTTGCGGCCGAAGAGGTCGGAGAGCCGGCCGGCGCTCAGGAGCAGCACGGTCGATGCGATCATGTAGACGAGGATCACCCACACGAGCTGCAGGAGCGTCGTGTGGAGGCTTCGCTCGAGCTGGGGCAGCGCGATGATCAGGGTGCCCGAGTTGAGCGTCGCGAGCAGCATCCCGAGGCTCGTGCAGGACAGGACCCACCACTTGTAGCGGTCGCTGTGCCGGCGTGTCCTCAGGAAATTCATTCTTACGTCAACGTCAGTTTAGCAGCAGGCGTCTACACTCGCGGCATGGAAGCCGAGACCGCTCCGCGCGCGCTGGCGCGAAGCCGTGGGCTCGCCCTATCGCCCGAACGGTTCCGGCAGGTCGCGCTGCTCGCGGCCGGGATGCTCGTTCTGATCATCGCCACGGGCGCGACCGTCCGTCTCACCGGCTCGGGGCTCGGTTGTCAGCACTGGCCCGGTTGCCAGGCCGGCGACCCGTTCCCGAGGAAGGGCTATCACTCCTGGGTCGAGTTCTCGAATCGCCTCGTTGCGTCCGTCACGGTGTTAACGTCGCTCGTCCTCGCGATCGCCGCCTGGCTCACGCGGGAGCTCGGTCGCGCGACGAAGGTGCTCGCGACCCTCGTGTGCGTGGGGACGTTCGCGCAGGCGCCGCTCGGCGCCGTCACGGTCTATTACCACCTCAATCCGTGGCTCGTGATCTCGCACCTGTTGCTCTCGCTCGTGGTGCTGGGCGTGGCCGTCCTCGTCGCGCTCGAGGCGGCGCGGCTCGTGCGCGGCGGCGGAGCGATGCTTCCTGCTCTCGCGCGCGCGGGCGGCGCCGTGCTCCTCGTCGCGATCGGCTTCCTCGTCGTCTCCGGGACGCTGGCCACGGCGGCTGGGAAGTATCCGGGGAGCTCGGGCGACAAGCGGGTGCGCCGGCTCGGAGCGTTCGAGCCATCTGTGTCGCTCCACGTGCGCGCGGTCGCGGCGTTCGGCATCGTCTTCCTCGTGCTCGCCGCGTGGGCGTGGCGTAACCGCGAGCGCTTCCCGTGGCTCGTGCGCGGATGTGCGGGGCTGCTCGTGATCCTCGGGGTGCAGATGGCGATCGGCGAGGTGCAGTACCGGAACTACGTGACGATTCCGTGGTGGCTCGTGCTCGTCCACGTCACCGTCGCCGCGACGCTCTTCGGCTGGACGGTCGGCCTGGTCGCGCGCCTGTGGCGCCCTCTTGCGCCCGCGGTCTCCGACTAGACTCGGCGCATGTCGGAGCTGAACGTCGCGTTCCGGCCCGAGCTTCGCCGGCCGGTTCTGGTCGCCGCCTTCCGCGGCTGGAACGACGGCGGCCAAGGTGCGTCGCTCGGCGGCGGGTACCTCGCCAAGCAGTGGAGCGCGACGCGCTTCGCCGAGATCGACCCCGAGGGCTTCTACGACTTCCAGGCGACGCGACCGCACGTCTCGCTCGTCGACGGCACGACGCGCCACCTCGACTGGCCCGACAACGGCTTCTTCCACGCCCCGATCCCGGGCACCGACCGCGACGCGATCCTCCTGCTCGGCACCGAGCCGAATCTCCGCTGGCGGACGTTCACCGGCCTCGTGCTCGAGCTCGCGCAGGAGTTCGGCGTCGAGCTGCTCGTGACGCTTGGGTCGCTGCTCGCCGACGTGCCGCACACACGCCCCGCACCGGTCACGGGCGCCGCGACCGATCCCAAGCTCGTCGAGCAGATGGGCCTCGAGCCGTCGCGCTACGAAGGCCCGACCGGCATCGTCGGCGTCGTGCACGACTCGTGTCGCGAGGCGGGTATCGCGTCGGTGAGCCTCTGGGCGGCCGTGCCGCACTACGTCTCGCTCGCGCCGAGCCCGCGCGCGGCGCTTGCGCTCGTCCGCCGTTTTGGCGAGCTGATCGACGTCGACATCGACCTCGACGAGCTCGAGCAGGCGTCGTCGGAGTACAGCGAGCAGGTGAGCGAGGCCGTCTCCACCGATGCGGAGACGGCGCAGTACGTCGAGGAGCTCGAGCGGCGCGTCGACATGCTCGAGGCTGCGGAGGATCTGCCGTCGGGCGAGTCGCTTGCGGCCGAGCTGACGCGCTACCTCCGCGAGCGCGACGAGCAGGACGACAGCCCGGACGCCGCGGACGGTCCGGCCGCTTAGCGCGCTCCCTTCGGTCGCTCGCTCCGGTCGCAACGGATTGCGACCAGAGCGGAAGGAGAGCGAGGGCTTCGCCCTCGCCGCTTAGGCCGCCGGCTCGGCCGGCTCAGCGGACGCGACAGGCGTCGCGCCGTCGGCCGCA
>DASYFU010000112.1:0-1824 GCA_036498225.1 Gaiellaceae bacterium
GCCGAGCCGGCCGCCGATTCCCTCGCGCAGCGTCTCCGCCGAGCCGAGCAGCGACGCCGCGCGCTCCGCCTCGAAGCGGAGCAGCGCCGTCAGCCCGTCGTTCGGACGGTCGAGCGGCGGGTCGCCGAAGCTCCGCCGGTCCTCGGCGGGCAGATAGATCCGGCCGAGCTCGAGGTCGCGGGGCACGTCCTGGAGGAAGTTGACGAGCTGGAGCCCGGTGCACACGTCGTCGCTGGCGGCGACGAGCGCGGGATCGTCGAGCTTGCGCAGGACGCCGAGGACGAGGCGCCCGCACGGATCGGCCGAATGGACGCAGTACCACTTCAGGTCGTCCCACGTCTCGTAGGTCGTGACGCGCTGGTCCATTCGGTTCGCTTCGATCAGACGGTCGAACGGCTCTCGCGACAGGTCGAACTCGCGCACGGTCGGCTGCACGTTGCACAGCACCGGCCACGTCGGGGTCCCGGCGTACAGGAGGTCGACCTCGTGCTCGAGCTCGTCCAGCGCACCGCGCCGGTCGCCCTCGTATGCGTCCCCGAGCTCGTCGACGAGGCGCGCGTAGCAATACAGCGCGCGGACGTGCGGCCGCAGCCGGCGCGGGAAGAGGATCGAGCCGACCGGGAAGTTCTCGCCCGCCGCACGGGCCGCGACTTCGGCGACTTCCATGCAGACAGCATACGAGCAGGGTTGTGGTTCAATCCGTTGCCGTGGAGGGCAATTCCGGGGGCCGGGTCGATCCCGTGGCCGGCGTGGATCGCGCCGGCGACCGCGTCGTCGTGCATCTCGCCGGCGAGCTCGACCTGTACAACGCGAACCAGGTGCGCGACGCGCTCCTTGCATGCTGCGACGAGCAGCCGGAGAGGCTCGTCGTCGACCTTGCCGCGGTGGAATTCATCGACTCGACCGCGCTCGGCGTCCTCGTCGAGGCCCGGAGCCGCATGGCCGACCGTCAGGCGTTCGCGCTCGCAGCGCCGGGTCCCGAGACGCGGCGCGCGCTCGAGGTCTCCGGGCTCGACAAGCACTTCACCGTCCACGCGTCCGTCGAGGAAGCGTTAGCGTCCTGAGCGTGGAGCAGGGAGAGATCCTCGCGTCGGCGGAGCTCGAGCGGTATGCGGACGCGGTCACGAAGTCGATCTCGCTCAAGCGCGGCGACACGATCGTCGTCCGGGGAGCACCTGCGCACCGCGAGATGATGGTCGCCGTCGCGGCATCCGCGTACCGCGGAGGCGCCGGCCTCGTCGACGTCATCTACTCGGATCCCCTCGTCATGCGTGCGCGGCTCCAGCACGGCCGCGACGGCGCGCTCGGCGTGCTCAGCCCGTGGCACAAGCGCCGCCTGCGCGAGCTCGCGCAGCCGCACGCGGCCGAGATCTACATCAGCGGCGAGAGCGATCCCGGCTTCCTCGACGGCATCCCACCCAAGCGCATCCAGACCGAGTACGCGCGTGCCGGCGAACAGACGCGAGCGTTCCGCCGCGCAAGCCTCGACGGGCGCGTGCGCTGGACGATCGCGGCGTGGCCGACCGACCACTGGGCCGCCCAGGTGTATCCGGCGCTCTCGGTCGCCGACGCGAAACGGAAGCTCGCGAAGGACCTGTTGTGGTTCTGCCGCCTCTCCGACAAGGACGGCGCAGGCGCATCCGGCTGGATCGAGCACACGAAGGCGCTCTCGCGCCGCGGCAAGAAGCTGACGAGCCTCGCGATGGCGCGCGTCGAGTTGCGCGGCCCCGGCACCAAGCTCGACGTCAAGCTCGTTCCCGGCACCGCGTGGCTCGGCGGCATCGAGCGCACGCAGTACGGCGCGCTCATCAACGCGAACATCCC
>DASYFU010000113.1:0-13160 GCA_036498225.1 Gaiellaceae bacterium
ATCGGGGTCTCGACCGCGTGCGGGCTCGCCACCGCGCCGGTGACGTGGCTGCAGTTCCATCAGGTCTCGGTGGTGACCGTCCCTGCGAACGTCGTTGCCGTTCCCGTCGTCGCGGAGATGCTCGTCGTCGCGCTCGTGACCGCGCTGATCGCACCCGTCGCACCGCCGCTCGCCGCCGCGCTCGCGCAGGTGAACGGCTGGGGCGCGTGGTTCGTCGCCGGCTGTGCGCGCCTCTTCGGTGGCCTGCCGGGAGCGCAGGCAACGTCGCCGGGCGCGGTCGCCGCGGTGGCGGCGGGGACGCTCTTGGTCGCTGCATATGCTTGGCGCAATGGCGGCGACGGAGCTGAAGCCGGTCTATCTCCTTTCGGGAAGCGATCGACCGAAGATCGCCCGAGCGCTGCGCCGCCTGCGTGACCGCGTCGGCGACGACGCCACCGAGCAGTTGAACGCACGCGAGATGAGCGGCGACGACGCAGTCGCGTCCTGCAATGCGATGGGACTGTTCGTCGGCAACGGGCGACTCGTGATCGTCGACGAGGTCGAGCGATGGAAGGCGGACGATGTCAAGGCGGTCGCCGGATATCTGGCGGCGCCTGCGCCCGCGACCGTCCTCGCGCTCGTTGCGGCTGAGCTGAAGGCGGACTCGCCCCTCGCGAAAGCGGTGAAGAGGGCCGGCGAGCTGCTCACATACGACGTGCAGAAGCGGCGCATGCCGGAGTGGGTGGCGGAGCAGTTCGCGCGGCTCGGTGCGAAGGCCGACCGGGACGCCTGCCGCGCGCTCGTCGAAGTCGTCGGCGACGATCTCGACGATCTGTCGAGCGAGATCGTCAAGCTCGCAACGTGGGCGGGCGGTGAGACCATCACCGTCGCCGTCGTCGAGGAGATGGCGGTCGGCAGGGCGGAGACGCCGATCTTCTCCCTCACCGACGCGTGGGGGCGCCGTGACGTCGGCGCGGTGCTCGCGACCAGCGAGAGGTTGCTCGAGCGCACGCATCGCACCCGATCGGGCGAGCTCCTCCGCATCGTCGCGTCGCTCGTCGGCCACGTCGGCCGCGTGCGGCGGATTCAGCGACTCGCGGACGAGGGCGTCCGCGCGCGCGACGCGGCGGGGAAGCTGAAGATGCACCCGTTCGCGGCCGAGAAGGCATTCGCGCAGGCGGCGAACTTCTCCGCCGACGAGCTCTCGGCCGCGGTCGTCAGGCTCGCGGAGCTGGACGCGGCGGCGAAGGGCGGCTCCCGGATGCCCGCCGAGCTCGAGCTGGACCGCGCGCTCGTCGACGTGACGCGCCGCGCGAGCTAGAGCGCGTTACTTCTTGCCGGCGAGGAGCTTCGCGGCCTGCGCCTTGCGGCGCGAGGCGGTGTTCCGGTGCAGCGCACCACGGGAGGCGGCCTTGTCGAGCCAGCTGACGAGCTCACGGTGACGCTCGCCGACGGCGGTGGCATCGCCACCGTCTGCGGCCTCCTTCAAGCGCCGCATGAGCGTCTTCGCGGTCGTCTTCCAGCGCAGGTTCTCCAGCCGCTGCCGTGAGGCCTGGCGAACGCGCTTTTCCTGTTGCTTGATGTTCGGCACAGCGCGGGAACGGTAGCAGGCGGCAGGAGAGGCCGGTCCTGACGGGAACTCCCGTCCATGAGCGCCAAGGACCGCCGCAGCGGGGACGACCGCCGGACGGGCAAGGATCGGCGGAAGCGCAACGAAGGCCCGCCAGGGGGCGCGGAACGGCGAACGAGCAAGGATCGCCGCTCCGGCAAGGATCGCCGCCGAGGCTGACCCAACCTATGCTCACACCGTGAGCGACGCCGACCGCGAGCGCGATCTCCGACGTCTGGAGCGCGACCGCCGCCGACGCGAGCTGGGCAAGCCCGTGCACTTCGAGCGGCAGGAGTCGCTCGACCGCTGGCCGCTGCTCTCCGACATGTCGGAGCAGCCGACGATGGCCTTGCCCGTCCCGCCGCCGCGACAGGATGGGACGGCGCCGCCGCGCCGCGCCGTGTCGGCGGCGATCTTCGCCATCGCGACGGGACTGTCACGGGTCCTGGGTCTCGTCCGCGAGGTCGTCGCATCGTATTACTTCGGCGCGACCGGGAAGATCAACGCCTTCACGGTCGCGTTCCAGCTGCCGAACCTCGTTCGCGCGCTCGTTGCCGACGCCGCGCTGTCCTCTGCCTTCGTTCCCGTCTTCAGCGAGCTTCTGGAGAAGGGCGACCGCAAGCGTGCGTGGCGCGTCGCGTCGACGCTCTTCTGGCTGATGCTGCTCGGCCTCACTGCGCTGACGGCGATCTTCATCTTCGTCGCACCGTGGATCATCGGGATCTTCGGCAATCCCGGCCACGACAAGGCGTTGGCGGTCGGCCTGTCGCGCGTGCTCTTCCCGATCGTGACGCTGCTCGGAGTCTCGGGGATCGTCGTCGGGATCCTCAACACGTACGACCACTTCACCGTGCCGGCGATCTCGCCCGTGTTCTGGAACCTCGCCATCATCGCCGGCCTCGCCATCGGCGTTCCGCAGGCCCACTCGATGAACACGAAGCTCTACGTCTACGCGATCTCGATCCTCGTCGCGACGTTCATCCAGGTGTTCCTGCCGATCCCGTGGCTGCGCGGCCGCGACGGCCGTCTACGGCTCGTGCTCGACTGGCGCGATCCGGCGGTGAAGCGCGTTCTCGTGCTCATGGTCCCGGTGACGCTCGGGCTCGGCCTGATCAACGTCAACGCCGTGATCGACACGTTCTTCGCGTCGCGCCTGATCAACGCGGACTACGCGCCGACCGCGATTCAGAAGGCGTTCCTCGTCTACATGCTCCCGCAGGGAATGTTCTCGGTCGCGATCGCCACCGTCCTCTTCCCGTCGCTGTCGCGCTTCGCGACGCGCGGCGACATGGAGGGCTTCCGCGCGACGGTGAGTACCGGCCTGCGGCAGATCGGGTTTCTCCTCATTCCGGCGGCCGTCGTCAGCGCTGTTCTTGCGGAGCCGATCGTGCGGATCCTCTTCCAGCGGGGCCACTTCACGCCGTCGCAGACTCCCGGCGTGGCGCACTCGCTCGCGGCGTTCAGCGCCGGCCTCGTCTTCAACGGCGCGATGCTCATGCTGAATCGCGCGTTCTTCAGTCTGCAGTCGAACTGGATCCCGACTGCGGTCGCGCTCGGGAATCTGTTCCTCAACGGCGTCCTCGACTACGCGTTCTACCGCTTCGGCGTGTGGGGGATCCCGCTCGCGACCGCCGTCTGCAACGTCGCGGGAACGTGGGCGCTGCTCATCCTGTTGCGCCGACGGCTCGGCAGCATGCACGGCGGCGAGATCGCGCAGACCGTCGCGCGCGTCGGTCTCATTTCCGGGGTCGTCGCGGCCGTGGCGTGGTTCGTGTGGAAGCCGCTCGACTCCGCGCTCGGCCACTCGTTCGGCGCGCAGGTCGTATCGCTCGGGCTCGCGCTCGTGGCGTCGACCGTCACGTACCTCCTGGGCTGTCGCGTGCTGCGTGTGCGCGAGCTCGACACGCTCGCCTCCGTGTTGGCGCGCTTCCGCCGCGCGTGATCGAGTTTCGGCCCTTCGACGCGGCGGATCTCCCGCGCCTGCGCGTGTGGCTCGAACGCGAACACGTCCGCCTGTGGTGGCGAGAGCCCATCGAGCACGAGCTCGCCGAGGATCCGACGGGGCGGTTCATCATCGTCGTCGACGGCCGCCCGGCCGGAATGATCCAGTCGTACGAGGACGAGGTCGACCTTCTCATCGGCGAGGAGGATCTGATCGGCCAAGGGCTCGGCCCCCAGGTGCTCTCTCAGTTCGCGCGCGAGGTGGTCTTCGCGCGACCGGAGGTGACGGCCGTGGTCGCGACGGTCGAAGAGGGGAACCGCCGGTCGTGGCGCGCGTTCGAGAAGGCCGGCTTTCTCCATGTCGCCGACGTCGAGGAGGACGGGCTCCCGCACCGGCTGATGCGGCTCGACCGCAGTTAGCCTGTCGGGATGGAGATCTTCAACCTCTTCACCGGCGCGCCGGACGATCTTTCGACCGAGAAGACGCCCGACGGCTTTCGCTGCAACGCCGTCTCGATCGGGAAGCGGATCGGCGCCTCTCGCATGGGTATGTCTGTCTACGACCTGCCGCCGGGGCAGGCGATCTGCCCATACCACTTCGAATGGACCGACGAAGAGTGGCTGTTCGTCCTCGTGGGAACGCCGACGCTGCGTACTCCCGAGGGGAAGCGGACGCTCGAGCCCGGCGACACCGTTTGCTTCCCTGCCGGCCCCGACGGAGCGCATCTCGTCCGCGCGAACGACACGCCCGCGCGCGTCGCAATCATCTCGACGAAGAACGAGTTCGGCATTGCCGAATACCCGGACAGCGACAAGGTCGGCGTCTGGGCCGGCGACAAGCATTACATGCTGCGCCGTTCGGCGCACCTCGAGTACTGGGACGGCGAGACGTAGACGTGGATCAGGGCAAGATCCGCAACTTCTCGATCATCGCGCACATCGACCACGGCAAGTCGACGCTCGCCGACCGCATCCTCGAGCTGACGAACGCGGTGTCGGCGCGCGAGATGCGCGAGCAGGTCCTCGACTCGATGGACCTCGAACGCGAGCGCGGGATCACGATCAAGGCGCAGGCCGTCCGCGTCACGTGGAAGGGCCACGAGCTCAACCTCATCGACACGCCCGGTCACGTGGACTTCACCTATGAGGTGTCGCGATCTCTCCAGGCGTGCGAGGGCGCGATCCTCGTCGTCGACGCAGCCCAGGGGATCGAGGCGCAGACTCTTGCGAACGCGTACCTCGCAATCGAGAACGGGCTCGAGATCGTCCCGGTCGTCAACAAGATCGACCTGCCGCAGGCCGACCCCGAGGGGACGTCGATCGAGGTGGCCGAGCTGCTCGGCGACGACCCGTCGCACGTCGTGCGCATCTCCGCGAAGACGGGGGTGAACGTCGCGGACGTCCTCGACGCGATCGTCGAGCGCGTCCCGGCACCACAGGGGACGGCCGACGCGCCACCGCGCGCGCTCGTCTTCGACTCGTCTTACGACCAGTACCGCGGCGTCGTCGCCTTCGTCCGCGTCGTCGACGGATCGTTCGCGCGCCGCGAGTCGCTGCGCACGATGGCGACGGACACGCGCTTCGAGGCCGAGGAGCTCGGCTTCTTCTCGCCGACGATGACTCCCGTCGACTCGCTGACCGCGGGTGAGGTCGGATACGTCATCACCGGGTTGAAGGACGTCTCACGCCTGCGCGTCGGCGACACGCTCACTTCGGTCGAGCGCTCGGCACGCGAGCCGCTGCCGGGGTACAAGGACGTGAAGCCGATGGTCTTCGCCGGGCTCTTCCCGACGGACTCCGACGCGTACCCGGAGTTGCGTGACGCGCTCGAGCGGCTGAAGCTGAACGACGCAGCGCTCTTCTACGAACCTGAGAATTCGCAGGCGCTCGGCTTCGGCTTTCGCTGCGGCTTCCTCGGCCTCCTGCACATGGAGATCGTGCGCGAGCGGCTCGAGCGCGAGTTCGATCTCGACCTGCTGGTGACCGCGCCGACGGTCGCCTACCGCGTGCAGGAGAAGAACACCGACGAGTGGCGCGAGGTGCACAACCCGGCGGAGTTCCCGCGCGAGGTCGAGGAGGTCGAGGAGCCGTACGTGAAGGCCTCGATCATCGTTCCGAAGGAGTACGTCGGCACGGTGATGGAGCTGAACAACGACCGCCGAGGCACGTTCGACCATCTCGAGTACCTCTCGCCGGAGCGCGTGCATCTGACGTACGAGCTGCCGCTCGCCGAGATCGTGCTCGACTACTACGACCAGCTGAAATCGCGCACGCGCGGGTACGCATCGTTCGATTACGACTTGATCGGGTTCAAGCCCGGCGACCTCGCCCGCGTCGACGTGCTCGTCGGAGGCGAGCCTGTAGATGCGCTTTCGCTCATCATCCACCGCGACTTCGCGTACGACCGCGGGCGTCTGCTCGTCGAGAAGCTGCGCGAGGAGATCCAGCGACAGATGTTCGACGTGCCCATCCAGGCAGCGATCGGCGCGCGCGTGATCGCGCGCGAGACTGTGAAGGCGCGGCGCAAGGACGTACTGGCGAAGTGCTACGGCGGCGACATCAGCCGCAAGCGCAAGCTGCTCGAGAAGCAGAAGGCCGGCAAGAAGCGGATGAAGCAGGTCGGCGCCGTCGAGGTGCCGCAGGAGGCGTTCCTCGCCGTCCTCAACATCGGGAAGGGCCAGCAGTGAGCCTCGAGATGCGCACGGAGTGCGAGCGCTGCGGCGCCGAGCTCGCGGCGGACGACGAGGCGTTCATCTGCTCGTTCGAGTGCACCTTCTGCGCCGACTGCGGTGTGCAGATGGAGCACGTGTGCCCGAACTGCGGCGGCGAGCTCGTCGCGCGCCCGAGGCGGCTCGCGTGAACGGTGTCAGACACCTGTACGTGCACGTGCCGTTCTGCGCGCATCGCTGTGGCTACTGCGACTTCGTCACCGCCGTCGGCCTCCCAGAGGAGCACTCCGCGTACGTCGACGCGCTCCTGCGCGAGCTCGGCGAGGAACGCCACGCACTCGCCGACGAGGTCGAGACGGTCTTCCTCGGCGGCGGCACGCCGACGTTCACCGCGCGGGCCGAGCTCGTCCGCCTGCTCGAGGCGCTTCCGCCTGCCGCGGAAGTGACGGTCGAGGCGAATCCGGAGACGGTGACGCCCGACCTCGCCCGCGCGCTTCGCGCCGCCGGCGTCACGCGCGTCTCGCTCGGCGCGCAGTCGTTCCAACCGCATCTGCTGCGCGTGCTCGAGCGCGGCGCGCAATCCGACGACGTTCGTCGTGCGTTCGCGCACCTCCGCGACGCGGGGTTCGACAACCTTTCGCTCGATCTCATCTACGGCATCCCCGGCCAGTCGGTCGCGGACCTCGAATCCGACCTCGCAGCAGCGCTTGCGCTCGAGCCCGAGCATCTCTCCTGCTACGAGCTCGAGGCCAAGCCGGGCACGCGGTTCACGGTCCACCACGGCGACGAGCTTGCGCGGCAGGCGGAAGCGATGGAGGACTACTTCGAGCGAGTGGTCGCCGTCCTCTCCGGCGCCGGCTACCGCTGGTACGAGACCGCGAACTTCTGCCGCGGCGATCGTCGCGCGTTGCACAACCTCGGCTACTGGCTCGGCCGCGACTATCTCGGCATCGGCATGGGCGCCGTCTCGACGATCGGCGGTGAGCGCCGCCGCAACACGCCCAAGCTCGCCCACTATCTGGGCGGCCGCTACGACCGCGAGATCGAGCATCTCGACGAGGACACCCGCGCGCGCGAGCGGCTCATGCTGGGCCTGCGCCTCGACGACCCGCTGCCGATCGCCGGCCTCGAGCACGCGCTCGACCCAACCGGCCTCGCGCGCGTCGAGCAACTCGGCCTCGCCGAATGCGCCGAAGACACGCTCACGCTCACGGAACGCGGCCGCTACCTCGGCGGCGCCGTGACAGCGGAACTCCTCCGCTAAAATTCCTGCAAATGCAGCTAAGTCCGAGGCAGAAGAAGATTCTGGAGCACGTCGTCGAGGAGTACGTTGCGACCGGGCAACCGGTCGGCTCGAAGACGCTCGTCGATCGCGCCGGCCTGCGCATCGCGCCGTCGACCGCGCGCGCCGAGCTCGCCGAGCTCGAATCGCTCGGCTTGCTCATGCATCCGCACACGTCCGCCGGCCGCGTCCCGACCGAAGCCGGGTACCGCTACTACGCGGACGAGGTGCTCGGCCGGCTCGAGCCGCACCCGGCGGAGTTCCCGCTCGACCTGCATACGACGCGCACCGAGGTCGAGTCGGCCCTGCAGGCGACGACCGAGATGCTGTCGCAGGTCACACGCCTGCTCGCACTCGTCTCTGCGCCTCCGATCGAAGCGACGACTGTGGTCCGCGTCGAGGTTCTGCTCCTTCAGCCCGAGCTCGTCATGGTCGTCGTCATCACGTCCGCGGGCGGGGTGTCGAAGCGGTTGTTCCATTTCGACGAGCCGGTCGACGCAGGTCTGGCGCAGTGGGCGAACGAGTATTTGAACGAGACGGTGTCCGGCCTGCAGCTCGGGACGACGCTCCTGCGCCGGCGCTTCGAGGACGCCGGCCTGAGCGTGCGCGAGCGAGCATTCCTCGTCGCGGTGCGACCGGCATTCGTCGAGCTCGTTTCCGCGGAGCAGCGACTGTACGTCGGCGGCGCGGCCGATCTTCTCGGCGAGGTGCGGAACGACGAGCTCGAGGCGTACCGGAGCCTGTTCGAGCTCGTCGAGAAGCGTGCCGCGCTCCTCGAGGTGCTCGGCGACGCGAGTCTCGACGTGCGTGGGCCGTTCGTGCGCGTCGGACGGGAGCTTGCGCATCCGGGCCTGCAGGAGATCGCGCTCGTCGGCGCCGCATACGGCGTCATGCACCGCGTCCTCGGGTCGGTCAGCCTGATCGGGCCCGTGCGGATGGATTACGAGAAGGCGGTCGGCGCCGTCCGCTCTGCCGCCACCGAGCTCTCGCGCTTCGCCGAGTCCGTGTACTCGGATCGCTAGCCTGGATTCGTGGCGACAACGGAGCGGGACTATTACGAGCTCCTCGGCGTCGCGCGCGGCGCCGACGAGGGCGAGATCAAGAAGGCCTTCCGGCGGCTCGCGCGCGAGGTCCACCCGGACGTCTCCGATGCGCCCGACGCGGAGGAGCGTTTCCGCGAGGTGGTCGAGGCGTACGAGGTGCTGTCCAAGCCCGAGACCCGGGAGCTGTACGACCGGTACGGCCACGCCGGCCTGCGGAGCGGCGGGTTCCAGCCCGGCAACTTCGATTTCGGCAGCCTGTCCGATCTCTTCGCCGCATTCTTCGGCGACGACCTGATCAGCGGAGGCAGCCGCACTCGCGGGCCCGACCTCGCCGCCGACGTCGAGATCGAGCTCGTCGACGCGGCGCGGGGAGTCACGCGCGAAGTCCCGTTTCGCGTCGCGGTGACGTGCACGCATTGCGGCGGCGACGGCGCCGAGCCCGGGACGGAGATCACGACGTGCCCGACGTGCAGCGGCGCGGGCCGGCTGCAGCAGGTCTCGCGCAGCGTCTTCGGCGAGTTCGTCCGCACGACCACGTGTCCGACGTGCGGCGGCTCGGGCCGGAAGATCGAGACGCCGTGCTCGGTCTGCGACGGTGCCGGCCGCGTCGTCGACGAGCGCCGGCTGGACGTCGAGATCCCGGCCGGCATTCACGACGGCCAGCAGATCCGGCTCACCGGTGAAGGCCATGCGGGCTTGCTCGGCGCGCGCGCAGGTGACGCGTACGTCCGCGTGCACGTCCGAACCGACCCTCGCTTCGTGCGCGAGGGCAACGACATCTATTCGACCGTGTCGCTGACGATGACGCAGGCGGCGCTCGGCGCGACGATCACGGTTTCGACGCTCGACGGCGAGCACGAGCTGGAGTTCGAGCCGGGCACGCAGCCGGGCGCCACCGTCGTCCTGCGCGGCAAGGGAATGCCGGTCTTGCAGGGCTTCGGCCACGGCGACCATCGCGTCCTCGTCACCGTCGTCGTGCCGCGCCACGTGACCGACGAGCAGCGCCGCTTGCTCGAGGAGTTCGACGCGCAGGCCGACGAGCGCACGTACAAGACCGACGAGGGCTTCTTCGAGAAGCTCAAGAGCGCGTTCCGCTGAAGCGCTACGTGATCGTCGGCGGCGAGCCCGAGCTCGCGCTGCTGCTGCATCTCTTTCCCGACGGCGTCGAAGATCTGGACGGCGCGTTCGCGGTCTATTCCGACGAGCAGCCGATCGGCTTCGACGTGGTCGCGGCGGAAGACGTCAGCGAAGGCTGGGAGGACGCATGGCGCGCGTTTCATCACGGCGTCGAGATCGGGCGGCTCTGGGTCGGCCCGCCGTGGGAATCGGCCCCGGCCGGCGCGATCCCGGTCGTCATCGACCCCGGCCGCGCGTTCGGCACGGGCGCGCACCCGACGACACGCCTCTGCCTCGACTTTCTGCAGGAAGCGGCTCCGACGAGCTTGATCGACGTCGGCTGCGGCTCGGGCGTGCTTTCGATCGCCGCGGCGAAGCTCGGCTTCGCACCGGTCGGTGCATTCGATCTCGACGACGTCGCGATGGAGACGACCGCGGCGAACGCCGAGGCGAACGGCGTTGCCGTCGACCTTCTCGACGAGCTGCGGCCGGCCGGGCTCGCGGTCATGAACATCGCGCTCGACGTGGTCGAGGGGCTGCTTCCCAAGCTGCCGGTGGAGCGCGCGGTCGTCTCCGGCTATCTCGACCGGGACGAGCTACGCGTGGCCGGATGGCAACGCGTCGAGCGCCGCGTTCGCGACGGATGGGCCGCGGACCTGCTCGAATTCCACCAGTGACGACGTTCTCCGTGCAGTTCCTCGGCTGCAAGGTCTCGCACGTCGACGCGCACGAGGTGCGCGAGGCGCTGCTTGCCGGCGGCCACGTCGAGCGCGACGACGCCGAGATCGCGGTCATCAACACGTGCTGCGTCACGAACGAGGCAGTGGCGAAGTCGCGGAAGGCGGCTGCGCGGGCGGCACGCACACACGGACGCGTCTATGTCACCGGCTGCGGCGCGAATCTTGCCGGCGAGGCCTTCGCCGGGCTTCCGGGGAATGTGGTCGTCGTTGCACGGCGAAGCGAGGAGACGCCCGCGTTCGTCGCCCGCGATGTCGGCGCAATCGGCTGCGTCCAGGCCGACGCTCGTCTCGACCGTGTCCGCGCGTTCGTGAAGGTGCAGGACGGCTGCAGCTTCTCGTGCAACTTCTGCGTCATCCCGCTCGTGCGCGGCGTCTCCCGCAGCAGGCGCGCCGCGAACGTCCTCGCCGAGATCGCGCGCCGCGTCGCGCAGGGACACAGCGAAGTCGTGCTCACCGGGATCAATCTCGGCTGCTATCGCGACCGCGAAGAGGGCTACGACCTCCCCCGGCTCGTCCGCGAGGCGGGCGCGACGCCGGGCCTCGCACGGCTGCGCCTCTCCTCGATCGAGATCAATCACGTGAACGACGAGCTCGTCGCCGCGTTGCGCGAGACCCCGACGGTGAGCCGCCACCTGCACGTGCCGCTCCAGTCCGGCGACGACGGCGTGCTGCGCGCGATGGCGCGACGATATTCCGCCGCGACCTATGTCCGCCGGCTCGCGCCGCTGCAGGAGGAGTTCAACCTCACGAGCGACGTCATCGTCGGGTTCCCCGCCGAGGACGACGCCGCGTTCGAGAACACCGTGCGCCTCGTCCGCGAGGCGGGCTTGACGAAGCTGCACGTATTCCCCTATTCGCCGCGTCCGAGCACGGTCACCGCGAACGACGATCGCGTGTCGCCGGCGACGAAGCGGGAACGAAGCGCGCGCCTACGGGAGCTCTCCGACGACGCCTGTCGCGCACGTTGGCGGACGAAGGTCGGCCGCGACGACGTCGTCCTCGTCGACCGTCCCGGCCGCGGCTACGGCGACGACTACTCGCCCTGGCTCCTCGACGCGCCTGTCGGCGGGCTCGTGCGCGTCCGCGGCGCCCGTATCACGGAGGAGGGGATCCTCGCTGCCTGACGACTGCCTCTTCTGCACGCTCTACCGCGAAGGCGATCACGTTGCTTCGACCGAAGGGTTCGTCGCGATCCGAGACATCAATCCGCAGGCGCCGACACACCTGCTCGTCATCCCCGAACGGCACGTCGACAGCTTCCACCACATCGCCGAGTTCACCGCGGACGAGGACAAGCGCATGCTCGACTTCATCGCCGAGGTTGCTGCAGAAGCGGGTCTGACCGACTACCGTGTCGTCGTCAACGCCGGTGCGGGAGCCGGCCAGACGATCTTTCATCTCCATTGGCATGTGCTCGGGGGCGGGTTGACCGGGAGGATGACGTGAGTCGGATCGAGACAATCGAGGGCCAGCTGCGCGAAGCCATGAAGGCTCGCGACGCCGAGCGCCGCGACGCGCTGCGTCTCATCCTCAACGCGCTCAAGAGCTCCGAGAAGGAGCTGCAGCGGCCGCTCTCCGAGGACGAGGAGCTGCAGGTACTCCAGCGCGAGCGCAAGCGCCGTGTCGAGGCGGCCGACGCCTTTCGCGCAGGAGGCCGCGAGGAGCAGGCCGCCGGCGAGGACCGTGAGCTCGCCGTGCTCGAGGAGTTCATGCCTTCTCCGCTCTCCGAGGACGAGATCGAGGAGATCGTCGACGACGCGATCGCCGAGGTGGGAGCCACGAGCATGGCCGACCTCGGCCGCGTGATGGCCGACGTGATGCCGCAGGTCGCCGGCCGGGCCGACGGCTCCGTCGTCAGCCAACTCGTGCGCGAGAAGCTCGCCTAGGCGGGCGGCCCGAGCGCCTCGAGCAGCGCGCCGATCTCGTACCCGAGCTGTGCCGAGTGGCGCATCGCGTGGCCCCGGTCGACGGTGTAGTGGTTCCGGCGCCCGACGCGCGTCGCCTCGACGTACCCGCCGGCGACGAGGTCGGCGAGGATCCGTTGTGCGGCGCGCTCGGTGATGCCGACGCGATCGGCGACGTCCCGGAGCCGCACATCCTGCTGTTCGGCGATGCAGAGAAGGACCTGCGCGTGGTTGGTGAGGAAGGTCCAGCCGCGATGCGTGTCGGCGCTTGACATACGACTCTTTTATCGTGTAATAGTTTTCACGTCGTTTCGGTCGGGCATGAGTCTATCGCACAAGGAGGGGCGATGGGGTCGCCGGGGGCATTCCACGAAGTGAACGACTCGATTCGTGAGCTCGCAACGACGGGGCAGGGCGTCGAGGCCTGGGAGTTCTTCTGCGAGTGCTCCGACATCGGCTGCCACGAGCTCGTCAGCCTGACGCTCGTCGAGTTCGACGACCGCCGCGCCGCGTCGCCGCCTCTGCCGGTGCTCGCTCCGCATCACGAGGTCGCGCCCGTGTAGGAAAGCGCGCCGACCGGGCATCTGAACCGGGTGATGCGCCTCCTCGCAGTTGCAGCTGCCGCGCTCGTCTCGCTTCCCGCTCCGACGAGTGATCGCATCCGCGTGTTCTCCGACCAGCTGCCGGATGGCCTCTCGCCCGGACTCGTGCAGTTCGCCGCGACGCATTACGCAGGCGCGCAGAAGCTCGGCACTTCTCTCACGGACGCGCTCAAGGCGCGGAACCCCGCGTTCTTCATGATCCAGTACCGGCTCGGGCTCGGTCTCGGCCGCACGACGCAGATCCGCTTCGGCAACGCCTGGGTGCCGGAGTGGCC
>DASYFU010000114.1:0-3875 GCA_036498225.1 Gaiellaceae bacterium
CAGGCCGTGCTCGACCCCGGCGACGAGATCGTGTGCGGCTGGCCGTCGTTCCCGTCGTACGTGCTCGACGCGCTGAAGCTCGGCGCGGAGCCGCGCAAGGTTCCCCTCCGCGACCACACGTACGACCTCGACGCGATGCTCGCCGAGGTCGGCCCGAAGACGAAGCTCGTCTACGTCTGCCATCCGAACAACCCGACGGGGACGGCGAACGGGCGCGACGAGCTGCTGGCGTTCGTCGAAGCGTTGCCCGAGCACGTGCTCACCGTCGTCGACCAGGCGTACTTCGAGTACGTCGACGATCCGGACTATCTCGACGGCGTCGCGGAGCTCTTCAAGCAGGGTCACCGCGTCGCGGTGCTGCGGACGTTCTCGAAGATCTACGGGCTCGCCGGACTCCGCGTCGGCTACGGCATCGCGCCGAAGGACGTCGTCACGGCGACGAGCAAGGTGCGGCGCGCGTTCGACGTCGCCGCCACCGCGCAGGTCGCGGCCCGGGCCAGCATCGGCGACGAGGACGAGCTCGCGCGCCGGCGCGCGGCGAATGCCGTCGGGCGCGAGGCGCTGGGCGAGGCCCTGCGGGCGAACGGGCTCGAGCCCGTCGGGCCCGCGCTCGGGAACTTCCTCTTCGCCGAGGTGGGGGACGGCGCGACGTTGTTCGACCGGCTCCTGCGCCAGGGCGTGATCGTCCGGCCGCTCGCGAGCTTCGGCGCGCCCGGGGCGATCCGGGTCACCGTCGGGACACCCGAGGAGAACGCGTTTTTCGCTGCCTCTTTGGGACTGGTCCTCTCGGGCGTCTCGTAACCCGGTCGAAGCGGTGTTAGGTTCGCAGGCGCCCTGACAGCTGTCAGCCGTCAGCTGCTGCCTCTGCGGAACCCCGGTTTCCGTTTGTTGGCGATCGCGACGCTCGGATCGAGCGTCGGCACGCTGCTGGCGGCGATCGCGCTCGCGATCGACATCAAGGACAGGACCAACTCGGGGCTGTGGGTCGGCGCCGTTCTCGTCGTCGCCTATCTCCCGACGGTCGTCGTCGGTCTCACGCTGGGGCCGCTCCTCGACCGTCTGCGCCGCCGCGATCTGATGATCGGCGCGGACATCGTTCGCGCCGCCGTCTTCTTCGCGCTTCCGTTCACCGGAAGGCCGGGCACGATCGTCGCGCTCGCCGCCGTCGCCGGGCTCGCGAACGGCTTCTTCCGCCCGGCGGTCTACGCCGGCGTCCCCAATCTTGTCTCCGACGAGGATCTGCCGGCCGCGAACGCGCTGCTCCAGGCGATGGAGAACGTCAGCTGGGCGATCGGCCCGATCTTCGGCGGCTTGCTGACGGCCGCCGCCGGGCCACACACGGCGTACTGGATCAACGGCGTCTCGTTCCTCGTTTCGGCCGTGCTCATCTCGCGGATCCCTTCGCGCATGCTGCAGAGCGAGACGGCGCTCACGCGCGGCCACTGGCGCGATCTCGGCGACGGCTTTCTCGCCGTGCTGCACTCGCGCGCGCTGCTCGCCGTCCTCGTCGCGTGGGGGATCGCGTGCCTCGGCATCGGCGGCGCGAACGTCGCGGAGATCTTCCTCGCGAAGAACACGTTCCACGCCGGGGACTTCGGCTACGGCCTCCTGTACGGCGCGATCGGCGGCGGGCTCGTGCTCGGCAGCTTCGGCGGCAGCGTGCTGCTCGAGCGGATCGGGCCTGCGCGCACGTATGCGGGCGCGCTCACGGTGATGGCGCTCGGGTTCGGCGCGGCGGCCGCGAGCCCGGACATCTGGGTCGCCGCTCTCTGCGCCGTCGTCGGGGGCGCAGGGGACGGAGCGGCGATCGTCTGCAACGCCGTGCTCGTCCAGCGCGGATCCGTCGACGCGATGCGCGGCCGCGCGCTGACTCTCGTCATGAGCGCGACGTTCCTCGCCACCGCCGCAGCGAACGTCGTCGCCGGCGCGCTGCTGCACTCGGTCAGCCCGCGCTGGATCTGGGGCGGCGCCGCCGTCGCGTACCTGCTCGCGGCCATCGTCGGCTACGTCCTCGCCCGCGAGCCGCAGACCGCGGGCGCAACGGTCGAACCGGCGCACTAACTAGAGTCACGCCCCGTGGCGGGGCGTCGCGACTGGACGAGGGAAACGCTCGCGGCCGGCGTCCGCGAGGGCGACCGGCGCGCGCTCGCGCGGGCGATCACGCTCGTCGAGAACGGCGACCCGCTGGCGTACGGGGTCGTCGCCGACCTCTATCCGTCCACCGGCAACGCATATGCCGTCGGCGTCACCGGGCCGCCGGGCGTCGGCAAGTCGAGCCTCATCTCCGCGCTCGTGCGCCTCGCGCGCGCGGCCGACACGGAGGTGGGCGTCGTCTCCGTCGACCCTTCGAGCCCGTTCTCGAAGGGCGCGCTGCTCGGCGACCGCATCCGCCTTTCCGACCACTTCCTCGACCCGGGCGTCTTCATCCGGTCGATGGGGACGCGCGGCCACCTCGGCGGCCTCGCCGAGGCGACGCTGCAGGCGCTGCTCGTGCTCGACGCGGCCGGCAAGGACGTCGTCTTCCTCGAGACGGTCGGTGCGGGGCAGAGCGAGGTCGAGGTGATCGGCATCGCCGACACCGTCGCCCTCGTGCTCATGCCCGGCTCCGGCGACTCCGTGCAGGCGTTGAAGGCGGGGATCATGGAGATCCCCGACGTGATCGCGATCAACAAGATGGATCACCCGGCCGCGAAGACGATGCTCAACGAAGTGCGCTCGATCCTCGCGCTCGACCGTGACCGCGCGTGGCGACCGCCGATCGTGCTGACCGAGGCGACGCGCGGCGAGGGCGTCGCGGAGCTCTGGGAGAAGATCGGGGAGCACCGCGCCTACCTCGAGGAGTCGGGGCAGCTCGACGAGCGGCGCAGGCGCAACCTCGCGGGCGAGGTGTTCGCCGTCGCATCCGCGCGCGCGAAGACGCATCTCGAGCACGCGGTCTCGGACGACCCGGAGCTTCGGCGGCTGCTCGACGAAGTCCAGCGGCGCGAGCTCGACCCGCTCAGCGCCGTCCGTGAGATCCTCGACAAGGTGTTCCACATTGACCAGCCCGCCTGATCTCGACGACATCCAGACCGCACGCTCGCGCCTCGAAGGCGTCGCACGCGTCACGCCCGTCTACAGGTCGGAGACGCTGTCGCAAACGTGCGGCCGCGATGTGCACCTGAAGGCGGAGAACCTCCAGCGCACGGGGTCGTTCAAGATTCGCGGCGCGTACAACCGCATGTCGCTGCTCTCCGACGCGCAGCGGGCTGCCGGGGTCGTCGCCGCGAGCGCCGGCAACCATGGTCAGGCGGTGGCGTGGGCGGCGCGCGAAGTCGGTGCGAAGGCGCGCATCTTCATGCCGCAGGACGCGGCCATGGCGAAGGTCGACGCGACGCGCCACTACGGCGCCGAGGTCGAGCTCACCGGGCCGGCGATCGAGGAAGCGCTCGAGACCGCGCAGGCGTACGTCGCCGAGACGGGCGCGACGCTCATCCATCCCTTCGAGGACCCCGCGATCATCGCCGGGCAGGGGACGATCGGGCTCGAGCTCATCGACCAGGTGGACGGCCTCGAGACGGTGTTGATCCCGATCGGCGGGGGCGGGCTCGCCTCCGGCATCTCGCTCGCGCTGCGCGCCGTGAAGCCAGGTCTCCGCATCGTCGGCGTGCAGGCCGCCGGCACGCTGCCCGGCGGGCCCGGCTACACGATCGCCGACGGGATCGCCGTGAAGAAGCCCGGCGAGCTGACCATGTCGATCCTCGAGCGGACGCTCGACGAGATCGTGTCGGTGACGGACGAGGAGATCAGCGCGGCGATCGTGCTGCTGCTCGAGCGGACGAAGCTCGTCGTCGAGGGTGCGGGCGCGGTGGCCGTCGCTGCGCTGCTGCACGGCA
>DASYFU010000115.1:0-1613 GCA_036498225.1 Gaiellaceae bacterium
CGTCGGGGGACGGCTGCGCCGATGGCTCGGGCAGGTCCGGGCCGTCGAGCCCGCTCTCTCCGTGTACGTGCGGCGCCGTGCGCAGCGGCCGCTTCAGCGGGGCGGCAGCGCCGCGCACGACGGGAATGTCCGCGCGGCCCACGAGCTCGAGCACCTTGAGCGCATTGCGGGTCGTCTTGTCCACGGTCTGGTTGCCTGCGACGGTGACGATCCCGCGCAACTCCACCTCCGGGGAGGCGAGCGCGAGCAGGATCGCGATCGCGTCGTCATGCCCCGGGTCGCAGTCGATGACGATCGGGGTGCTCACAGCAACGCGTCCACTTCCGCCGCCGTCGGCAGCGAGCTCTGCGCGCCGAACCTCGACGCGGCGAGCGCACCGGCGACGGCCGCGCGCCGGAGCGCCTCCTCGTTCGAACGTCCCTCGAGCACGGACACGACGAAGCACGCGGTGAAGGCGTCGCCCGCGCCGGTGCCGTCCACCGCCTCGACGTGGGGTGACGCCGCGCGGGCCACCTCGACGCCGTTCTCGTACAGGACGGCGCCCTCGGCGCCGAGCGTCGTCACGACGACGCCGTCGCGCTGCGGCAGTGTGTCCGCCTCGAAGCGGTTCACGATCGTGACGTCGGCGGCCGGGTACGGGCCGGGTGCCGGCGCCGCGTTGAGGAAGAAGCCGTCGGGCGCGACCTCGGAGGCCCGCTCGACCGTCTCGAGCGGGATCTCCAGCTGGCAGAGGACGGCGTCGGTGTCCCCCAGGTCGAGGTCGTCGGGCAGCAGCTCGAGATTTGCGCCGGGAGCGACGACGATCTCGTTCTCCCCCGCGGCGTCGACCGTGATGAGCGCGACGCCGGTCGGCACCTGCACGCGCTTCAGCCGGTCGAGATGGACGCCTGCCTCCTTGAGCCCCGCGAGCGCGAGCTCGGCGTGCTCGTCGTCGCCGACGCAAGCGATCATCGCGACCTCGGCGCCGAGGCGAGCCGCGGCAACCGCCTGGTTCGCGCCCTTGCCGCCGGGGATGCGGGTGAACGTCGCGCCGGTGACGGTCTCGCCCGCGCGCGGTAGGCGCTCCACGCGGGCGACGAGGTCGAGGTTGATCGACCCGACAACGGTCAGGCGTACCGGTGGCACTCGCGAAGGCTAAGCGACGGTCAGGACGCGCAGATCGTCGAGCGCGCGGCCGAGCAGGTTCTCGCGCAGGTCGAAGAGCCCCGCCCAGAGCGACGAGCGGTCAGGCATGAGCTCGATCCGCGCCGCGTCCGTCAGCCCTTCGAGCGCGCGGACCATGACCGCGAGCTCGAGATATGCCTGCGCGACGCGCTCGGCCGGGACGCGAACGCCCGCGCGCATCAGGATCGGCTCCCAGTCGAGCAGCTCGGCGGCGCCGGGGCCGCCATACCACGACCGGCCCTCGAGGGCGTCCGCCTCCAGCTCGAGGAGATACCGGTCGAGCGGCTCCTCCAGCCCGGACAGCGCAGTCTCGACGCGCTCGGCCGCACGGCGCAGCTCGGCCTGCCGCCCACCTGCAGTCGGAGGTTTCGGCTCGCCGCGCGCCCACCGCTCGAGCAGCCGGCAGAACGAGAGCGCGGCCGCCTCGCACGCGCCGAGCTGTGCGACGA
>DASYFU010000116.1:0-1947 GCA_036498225.1 Gaiellaceae bacterium
ACCGGCGGCGCCGGCGAATGGCGCGAGCGGTACGAGAAGACGCCGGAGCGGCAGGGCGAGTTGTTCTCCACGATCTCGGGTGTCGAGAACGAGCCGCTCTACTCGCCGGCGAACGTCGAGGTTGCCTACGGCCGGGACCTCGCTGACCCGGGCTCGTTCCCGTTCACGCGCGGGATTCATGAGTCGATGTACCGGGGCCGGCTGTGGACGATGCGCCAGTTCGCCGGCTTCGGGACGGCGGCGGAGACGAACGAGCGGTTCCGCTACCTCCTCGAGCACGGCCAGACGGGCCTCAGCACGGCGTTCGATATGCCGACGCTGATGGGCTACGACTCGGACCATCCGCGGTCGCTCGGCGAGGTCGGCCGCGAAGGCGTCGCGATCGACTCGCTCGACGACATGGAGACGCTCTTCGACGGGATCCCGCTCGGCGAGGTGTCGACGTCGATGACGATCAACGGGCCGGCGGCGATGCTGCTCGCGTTCTACGCGTGCGTCGGGGAGGAGCAGGGCGTGCCGGTCGCGTCGCTGCGCGGAACGGTGCAGACGGACATCCTCAAGGAGTACATCGCGCAGAAGGAGTGGATCTTCCCGCCGGAGCCGTCGATGCGGCTCGTCGTCGACATGATCGAGTGGTGCTCGCGGGAGATGCCGTTGATGCATCCGGTTTCGATCTCCGGCTACCACATCCGCGAGGCGGGCTCGACGGCGGCGCAGGAGCTCGCGTTCACGCTCTCGGACGGGTTCGCGGTCGTGGAGGCGTGCCTGGAGCGCGGCCTCAGCGTCGATTCGTTCGCGCCGCGGCTGAGCTTCTTCTTCAACGCGCACCTCGATTTCTTCGAGGAGATCGCGAAGTACCGCGCCGCGCGGCGCATCTGGGCGACGCAGATGCGCGACAAGTACGGTGCGAAGGATCCGCGCTCGCTGCTCATGCGCTTCCACACGCAGACGGCGGGTGTGTCGCTGACGGCGCAGCAGCCGGAGGTGAACATCGTGCGCACCGCGATCGAGGCGCTCGCCGCGGTGCTCGGCGGCACCCAGTCGCTGCACACGAACTCGTTCGACGAGGCGCTCGCGCTACCGACCGAGGATGCGGTGCGCATAGCGCTGCGCACGCAGCAGGTGATCGCGCACGAGACCGGTGTCGTCAACACCGCCGACCCGCTTGGCGGTTCGTATTACTTGGAGCATCTGACCGACGAGCTCGAGCGGCAGGCGTACGACTACTTCGACCGCATCGAGAAGCTCGGCGGCGTCATCGCCGCGATCGAGCAGAACTTCCAGCAGCGCGAGATCGCCGAGGCGTCGTTCCGCTACCAGAACGAGGTCGAGCGCGGCGAGCGCCTCATCGTCGGCGTCAACGCGTACGAGCACGAGGACGAGCAGCCGATCGAGATCCTCCGCATCGACCCGGCGCTCGAGCAGAAGCAGATCGAAAGCGTGCGCGCCGTCCGCGAACGACGCGACGCCGCCGCGGTCGAGGCCGCGCTCAAGCGCCTCGAGGACGACGCGCGCGGCGACACGAACCTCATGCCCGCCATCCTCGACGCCGCGCGTGCGTACGTGACGATGGGGGAGATGTGCGACACCCTCCGCAACGTCTGGGGCACCTGGCGCGAGACGCCTGTCTTCTAGTAAGGAAACATCGCTCTCCTCAGGTACTAAGGGAAAGCAGGCACCCGCGAGCCTGAGGGGGAAACAGCAAGTGGACGGAAGACGGATGTGGCGTAAGCAACGGGCCCGTCTCCGATGCGTGCGCAAGGGCCACGACTACCAGCGGCTCTTCGACCCCCCGTACGAGCGCTGCATGCGCTGCGGCCGCATTCCGAAGCCCGCCGGGCGCAGCGCCACCGCTCCCTCGTAGCGGGGGTCGCGCCGGCCCGATTTCGGTTGTAACATCCGTTGCGCGGCGTGACGAAATCGAGGCGACTCTCCACGGGCACCCCG
>DASYFU010000117.1:0-15084 GCA_036498225.1 Gaiellaceae bacterium
CGCTCCACGTCGCACCAACGCGATGACGGGAACGGCGAAGGCGACGCCGGCGTTCACGGCGAGGCCCCACGCGAGCGACACGATCCCGTGACTGCTCGCGAGCGCGGCGAAGACGACGAGTCCGGCGATGCCGCCGAGCGCGAAGCCCGCGGCCGCCGTGCCGTAGCTGTCCAGCGCGGCGAGCGCGCTTGCGGCGAGCGCGGCGAGCAGCTGCACGAAGGCGGCCGGCACGAGCACGACGAGCGCCCGCGCAGCGACGTGGGAGGCGCGCGGCGGGAGGTTCCCCGTGAGCAGGTCGGCGATCTGCGACGAGAAGACCCCGACGAGGATCGAGACCGGAACCGCCAGGCACAGGTGGGCGAGCGCGTAGCTCCTGCTCTCGGCGGAGAGCTCGCCGCGCGCGGCCGCGCGCGTCAGATCCGGGACGACGACCATCCGGAACGACTGCGCGGCGAGGATGAGGACGAGATAGACGGCGTAGGCGCTGAGGAAGCCGTCGGTCTCGGCGTTGCGCCCGAACTTGTGGGCGAGGAGCGCGCCGGCGCCCGCCGCGGCCAGGGCAACCACCACCTGGGCGAGGCCCGTCAACAGGCCACTTCTGATGGCCGATGTCCTACGCACGAAGCTACCCTAGGGCGCGGTGCGGATCGTCGTCACGGGTGGAGGTGGCTTCCTCGGGTCGCATCTCGTCGAGCGCCTGCGGCAGCGCGGCGAGGATCCCTTCGTCGCGCGGCGCGCGGACTACGACCTGACGCGCTGGGACGACGCGGAGCGGCTGTTCCGGGACGCGCAGCCGGAGCTCGTGTTCCATCTCGCCGCCGAGGTAGGCGGGATCGGTGCGAACCGCGCGAATCCGGGCCGGTACTGGTACGCGAACCTCATGATGGGCGCGCACGTGCTCGAGCTCAGCCGCGTCCACGGCGTCGGCAAGCTCGTGACCGCCGGAACGGTCTGCGCGTATCCGAAGTTCACGCCCGTTCCCTTCCACGAGGACGATCTGTGGAACGGCTATCCGGAGGAGACGAACGCGCCGTACGGCGTCGCGAAGAAGTCGGTGCTCGTCGGCCAGCAGAGCTATCGCGCGCAATACGGGACGAACGCGATCTTCCTGCTGCCGGCGAATCTGTACGGGCCGCGCGACAACTTCGACCTCGAGACGTCGCACGTCATCCCCGCGCTCATCCGGAAGATGGTCGCGTCGCAGGACGAGGTCGTGCTCTGGGGCGACGGTTCTCCGACGCGCGAGTTCCTGTACGTCGACGACTGCGCCGACGGGCTGCTGCTCGCGGCCGACCGGTACGACGGGCCCGACCCGGTGAACCTCGGGACGAGCGAGGAGATCTCGATTCGCGAGCTCGCGGAGCTCGTCGCCGAGCTGACCGGCTTCGAGGGCGAGATCGCGTGGGATACCTCCATGCCGAACGGACAGCCGCGGCGGCGCCTCGACGTCTCGCGCGCGGAGGAGCTCTTCGGTTTCGTCGCGCAGACGACGCTGCGCGACGGTCTCGCGCGCACGATCGAGTGGTATCGCGCATTCGTCCCGGCGGCGACGTGACGGCGTCGCCGCACGCACTTCGCGCCCCTCGCGCCCGCACGGCGCTCGACGCGCTGCGCCGCGGCATTGCGTGGCTCGAGAATGCGCGCCCGATCTACGTCCTCTCCGGGCTCCTCGTCATCGAGTGGCTGACGATTCTCGCCGTCGGGCTGACGGTTCGGCGCAACGGCTGGATCTACTACCAGGGCGGCGACCAGCTCTGGCACTACACCGCCTCGTGGCTCATGGGCCAGGGCAGGCTTGCGCACGCCTCGGTCGGCTACGGCTGGTCGATCGTGCTGCTGCCGTTCGCGCTGGTTGCGGGCCCGAATCTCGCCTCGGCCCTGCCGGCGATCCTCGTCTTCAACGTCCTCGTGCTCATGCCGGTCGCCTTCTTCTCCATCTACGGGATCGGCGAGCGCATCGGAGGACGCTTGTTCGGATACTGGACGGCGCTGCTCTGGATCATCGTCCCGCTCGCCGGCATCAACTTCGCGGACGTCGGCTATCACCAGCGCTACACCGAGCTCCTCCTGCCGCAGTCGTTCGGCCTCTCAGTGATGTCCGACTTCCCGTCGATGGTGGCACTGGCCGCCGCGGCGTACTTCACCCTGCGTGCCGCGCAGGACAACGCGCGGATCGACGCGATCATCGCCGGCCTCCTCGCGGGCGTGGCACTCGGCATCAAACCCTCGAACGCGCCGTTCCTCGTCGGCGCAGGGCTCGCGCTGCTCGTCGCGAAGCGCTGGCGCAGCATCATCGCCTTCGGCGTCGGCCTCGCCCCGGGCGTCCTCGCGCTCGTCGTCTGGAAGGCGCGTGGCGAAGGTCAGGTCCCGCTGTTCAGCAACGGGGCGCCCGCGGCGCGCCTCGCGCTCGGAGCGCACGAGACGCCCATGGGAGTCGCTGGCCTCAACCTGCATCGCTACATCCAGTTCGACTGGCGCTGGTTCGACGTCCAGCAGCTCCAGAGCCTCGACGCCCACTTCTGGAGCGCCCGCATCCTCGAGTGGCTCGCGATCGCCGGGACGATCGGGCTCCTTCGGCGCTCGCGGCCGGCCGGTCTCCTCTTCGCCGGCTGGATGTTCTCGAACATCTTCGTGAAGTGGGGGACGCCGACCCATGGCTCGACGGTGGACAACTCGGACATCCTCCGCCAGTCGATCTTCACCATCCCTGCTGCCCTGATGCTGATCGCCGGGACGCTCCTCCTCGTCCCGCGCCTGCCGCAGAAACTGCCGCGGCGATCGCAGGAAGCGTGGGGTACCCACCGCCTCCGCGTCGGCCTTGTCGCCGGGCTCGTGACGCTCTTCGCGGTCGTTCCCATCGGCCTCGCTGCCGCGCTGCCGACGCTGAAGACCACCGACAAGCTCTCCTACTACACGCAGGACGGCGTTTCGCTCTCCGCGCCGTTCGACGTGGATAACGGCTGGCGCCCGCAGGTGAATCAGAGCGGCGGGCTCGTCACGCTGCAATGGAATGGCCTGCGCTCCATCGGCGGGCACATGAATTACGTCGTCCTCCGCGCTCCTATCAACGCAACGGTCGCGTGCGACGCCACCGGCGGCGGCGCTCAGTGCCGGCTACTGGGGGCGATCGTCGACTACACGAACGGAAAGCACGCCTACCGGGAGCGACCGGGGCCGGGCGTGTGGCAGTACCGCGTCGGTGCGAAGGCGAGCTGGCTGAACGAGGCGAACCAGGGCGACATCTACGTCGTCTCGCCGCCGGTCGACGTGAAGGTCACGCGGTAGCGTCGTCGCGCATCTGCTCCTCGAGTAGCGCAAGCCGCTGCGCGAGCAGCACGTTCTGATCCGACAGTCGCGAGATGACCGTCGAGTAGTGCAGCAGCACCGCGAGGATGAAGAGGATGCCGACCGCGAATAGGACGGCCGGCGGATAGCCGCGCACGCCGACCCATCGCGCGATCGTGTTCAACCCGTTCCGCCACGCAGAGAGCGCCGTCAACGTGAGACCGGTGAGCAGCCAGAGCAGGGCATAGCGCTCGCGCAGCCGCCGGCTGCGGATGAGCTCGAGCACGACGAGCACGAGCGTGAACGACGCGATCGCGCCGGCGATCGAGACTGCGAGCGGCGTCATTGCGACTCCTCCTGCGGAACGACGTTGCGGCGAAAGAGACCGACGAAGATCGCGAGCAGCACCTTCACCATGTAGTAGACGGAGCGCAGCGCGGTTATGGACGACCGCCCGCCGCCGCGTTCGCGCATCGACACCGGAACCTCGCGCAGACGAAGCCGGTGGCGGAAGACCATCACCGTCGCCTCGACCTCGGGATAGTCGTGCGGGTAATCGCGCGCGAACAGCGCGATGCCTTCGCGGTTCAGCGCCTGGAAGCCAGAGGTCGTGTCGGTGACGCGCTGGCCGACGATGCGCGAGACGGTCCACGCGAGCAGGCGGATGCCGATGCGCCGCGTGCGTGACGACCGGTAGCCGGCGCCGGTGGAGGCGAAGCGCGAGCCGACAGCGATGTCCGCCTCGCCGCGCAGTACGGGCGCCATGACGAGGCTGAGCTGCTGCGGATCGTGCTGGCCGTCGCCGTCGACGCGCACCGCCAGGTCGTAGCCGTTCTCGTAGGCGTAGCGGAAGCCAGTTTGCACGGCGCCGCCGATTCCGAGATTGAAGGGCAGGCGCAGCACGCGCGCGCCCTTGGCGGCGGCGACGGCTGCGGTGCGGTCGACCGATCCGTCGTCGATGACGACGATGTCGAGCCCCGGGTCGAAGGCGCGAAGCTCGTCGATGACGCCGGGGAGCGCGAGCTCCTCGTTCAGCGCAGGCACGATCGCGACGCGGCGCAGCTCGCTCAGACCGGGAAGGCTCGTCGCAGGCGGAGCGGAGACGACGGTGTCAGACACCCGCGCTCACCGGGACCCCGAGGTCGAGGAGGTCGAGCAGTCGCCGCGCACGATGTGCGTACGTGTGCTCCTCGAGCACGCGCTCGCGTGCCCGTCGGCCGAGCTCCTCCGCCGACGCCGGATCGGAGAGCAGCTCGCCGTACGCGGCGACCGCCGCGTCCGCGTCGCCGACGACGCGCAGCTCGCGCTCGGGATCGAACCACCGCTCGATGCCGTTGAGCGGATTGGAGACGATCGCGGCGCCGCATGCGGCGAGCTCGAACAGCCGGCACGTCGACGAGGCGTACGTGTCGGCGTGCGCGCGCCGCGTGACGTTGAGGTTGATACGCGCGGCGGAGATCGCGTGCGGGAACACGTTGAACGGCACCTTGCCGATCATGCGCGCACGCCCGGTGTCGCCGCGGTAGTCGTAGCCGCCGACGGCGAAGTCGACGTCCTCCAGGCGCCGGCTCGGTTCGCCGATGAGCTCGCGCATCCACTCGCGCCGGAACTTGTCGGAGTGGCCGTAGAAGAAGACGTCCGCCTCCTTCGCGACGTCGCGCGGACGGAAGAGCTCGGGGTCGGCGGCCCAGTGCACGACCTCCGCGCGCCGTGCACCCAGCTCCCGCACGCGCTCGAGCGCGCCCTCGGAGTTGCCGACGACGAGGTCGTACTCGCCCGGGTCGGCGCCCACGTAGTAGTTGAACCCGCTCGTGTCGGTGCCGCCGTACTCCGGCAAGCTCATCGGCAGGTCGCCGTCGTAGTAGACGACCGGCACATCGAAGCGCTCGCGCAACGCGGTGGGAATGCCGCGGAAGTGCGCCATCGGAACGGTGAAGACGACGACGGCGTCGACGCCGCCCTCGCGCTCGATCGTCCGCTCGAGATGACGCCGCCAGCGCGGAGTGACATAGCGCCACACGGCCTCGCGCACGGCCCGATCCGCCAGCGTGTCATCGGGATCGTCCTCGGAGCGTCGCAGGAACTCCTGCCGCCGGAGGCGCGCGGCGAGACCCCGGCCCGCGGCGAAGACCTCCGCCTCGCGATAGAGGGGGTTCTCCACCGTGCGCCACCACGGCGACTCGATCGCACGGCCCCGATACGTCGTGACCACGAGGTCGACGCCATTCTCGGCGAGCCCCTTCCAGAGCTGCCACCACGCGGGGGTGCAGCCGTACCGGAAGTCCAGGTCCGCAGCCGATGCAACCGCCAGTACCTTCGGTGCGCGCACGGCTCAATTGTGTCAATGAGATCTGAAGGATCCGTTAGTCCCTGGTATAAGAGGCGCCTTGGCGAGCCCGCGGCTGAACCCACGCCGCACCTCCGTGCAGTACGCCGTGCGCCGCCCGCTGCTGACGTGGCTGAAGGCGCAGGGGGTCGGAGGCCGCCGCCTCCTCGACGTCGGCTGCGGCGACCGCCCGTATGAGCCGCTCTTCGCCGGCGCCGCCGAGGTCGTGGGCTTCGACCGGCCCGGCAACCGGTTCGCCGACATCCACGGGTCGATCGAGGCGATACCGGTCGAGGACGCGAGCTTCGACGTCGTCCTCTGCCTACAGGTGCTCGAGCACGTCCCCGACCCCGCCGCCGCCGTCCGTGAGCTGCGGCGCGCCGTCCGCCCCGGCGGCCGCGTGCTCGCGACGACGCACGGCGTCTATCCGTTCCACCCGAACCCCGAGGATCTCTGGCGCTGGACGAACACGGGCCTCGAGCGACTGTTCGCGGAGAACGGCGACTGGTCGTCGATCTCCGTCGAGCCCGGCGCGGGGACGGCGCTCACTGTCGCGATGCTCGTCGCGCATCTCGCCGATCTCTTCTTCAAGCGCGCACACGTGCGCCCGCTCGGCGCGCCGCTCGTCTACGGCCTCAACGCCACCGGCGAGGCCCTCGATCGCGCCGTGCCGCTGCTGCGCGAGACCGTCCCCGGCTCGCTGAACGCGAACTTCCACGTGAGCGCCGTCGCTCAGTAAGCGCCGCGGCGCGCTGCTACGGCCGGCAGGGTCTTCACGAGGATCGAGATGTCGAGCCAGATCGACCAGTTCTCGAGGTAGTAGAAATCGAGGCGCACGAGGTCGTCGAAGCTCAGGTCGATCCGGCCGGACACCTGCCACAGGCCCGTCATGCCGGGCAGCACGAGATAGCGCTTGCGGTGCCAGTCCTCGAGCTGGACGTAGTCGCGCAGGGGAAGCGGCCGCGGACCGACGAGCGACATCTCGCCGCGCAGCACGTTCAGCACCTGCGGCAGCTCGTCGAGCGAGTAGCGCCGGAGGAAGCGGCCGACGCGCGTCACGCGCGGGTCGTCCTTGATCTTGAAGAGCGGCCCCGACGCTTCGTTCGACCCCTCGAGCGCCGCCTGCCGCAGATTCGCATCGACGTACATCGAGCGGAACTTGAACATCCCGAACTCCTGCTCTCCCAGTCCGACGCGGCGATCGCGATAGAAGATCGGTCCCGGCGAGCTGAGCTTGACCGAGAGCGCGATCAGGGCCCAGAACGGCGACGCGAGGACGATCAGGCCGCTGCTCACGACGATGTCGAACGCACGCTTCACCATCCAGTCCAGACCGGCGAACACCGGTGGCCGCAGCTCGAAGAGCGGAACGCCCTGTCCCGGCACGTACTCAGCGCGCTGCGTCAGCAGCTCCGCCGTCGTCGGCGCGATACGCACCTTCACGCGCGAGCGGTGCGCCACCTCGACGAGGTCGAGCAGCTCCTGGTCGCGCAGCCCGGCGCCGCTCACGATCAGCTCGTCGGGTCGGTGCTCGAGGAGGATCGCGTCGAGGTCGTCGAGACCGCCGAGGACAGGCAACCCGTCATCCTGCGCATTCGAGCCGAGCACGCCGATGAACTCGTAGTCGATGCCGCTGCGGCCACGGCCGATGGCCCGGCGAAGCGAGACGAGCTGCTCGCCCTCGCCGACGAGCAGCGCGCGACGGCGGGCGCCGGCGACGCGCCACAGATCCGCGGTCACGACCTCGTAGCTCGCGCGTAGCGTTCCGATGACGATCACGGCGAGGACGAAGGCGGTCGCGTACAGCCCGAACGTCGAGTGCTGATAGCCGGTGCCGACCGAGAACGCGAGCGTCACGACCGTCACGAGCAAGAGCGACGACACGATGCGGCCCGCGCCGGCGCGCCGCTCGCGCGGCGCGTACAGGCCCGCCTGCCAGAACACGAGCACCATCACGACCATGAGGAACGGCAGCCAGTTCTCCTCCGCGTTCCAGGGAATGCCCCACAGAATCGGCCGCTCGCCGTAGTAGAGCTCGCGCAGAACGAGCGCGATGTAGAGCGCGCCCGCGAGCCCGGCGAGATCGATGCAGACAAGCATCGCGACGCTGAGCGCGCGACGCGCGAGGGCGCGCACCTGGATCCCGGATGGAAGGACGGGCGCCGAGCGGATGTCGGAGGCGGGAAGGTCGACCCCGGCACCGTCGCCCGGCTCGGTGCCGACGAGAGGCTTGGTCGCCACGAGTCGGCAATTCTAGCTCCGGGCGGCTTCGCCTCCGACTCCGAGTGCCCGGGCGCGCCGCCCGAGCACCGCGAGCGACGCCTCCAGCGCGATGCGCCGTCGGGCATCGAGCAGGTCGTAGTCGTGGAAGTACGCGTGCACGTACGGGGGCAGCGGGCGGAGGACCGCGCGCGCAAGCGAGCCGAGCGAATGCGTCGTCGGGAGGACGCCGGACGACGGTTCGCCGCACCGTGGCGTGCAGTCGATGAGTCCGAGGCGGGCGACGGTCGCTTGCACCTCCTCGTCCGTGTACCAGCCGCCGCCGCAGAAGTACCGCGGTTCGAGCGCCCGCTCTCGCATCCATTCCGTCTCGCGCCGCACACGCACCGCGGGATCGCCCCCGGTTGGCCGAGCGTGCGTCGGGCTCGTCCAGTGCGTGTGCAGGCCGAGCGGTGCGCGCGCGGCCGCCGCACGCGCGCGCTCGAGCCACGCATCCTCCCGCTCGCCGAAGTCGGCGTCCGGGGGGCGGATGAGCGCGATCACGTCGAAGCCGCCCGGGCGCCGGCGCTGCAGCGCATCGAATCGCGTCCAGGCCGAATCGTCGAGCGGGCGCTCGACGTGGCAGGAGACGACGGCGAGGGTAGGCACACTGTCGGCGATGTGCGGGATCTGCGGACTCTATTCGCCGTCCGGCGCGCCGCCTCCCGCAGTCGTCGACGCGATGCGCGCGCGGATCCGCCATCGCGGCCCCGACCAGGGCTCGACCGACGCGTTCGGCGCATGCGTGCTCGGCCACCAGCGTCTGCAGGTGCTGGATCCCGAGCTCGGGTATCAGCCGGTTGCGAACGAGCGCGGCGACGTGGTCGCGGTCTTCAACGGCGAGCTCTACAACTTCCCCGAGCTGCGCCGCGATCTCGCCGCGCGCGGCCACGACGTGCGCGGACGCGGCGACACCCCCGTCATCCCACACCTGTACGAGGAGTACGGGCCGTCCTTCGTCGAGCGGATCGAGGGGATGTTCGCGATCGCGCTGTGGGACGCCGGCGAGCAACGTCTCCTGCTCGCGCGCGACCGCCTTGGGAAGAAGCCGCTCGTCTGGACGCGCCTCCACGACGGCACGTTCGCGTTCGCGTCCGAGGTGAAGGCGCTGCTGACCGTGCCCGGCGTGCACGGCGAGCCCGACCTCGGCGCGCTCGACGCGTACCTCGCTCTCCAGTACGTGCCCGGCGAGCGCACGGGCTTCAGTGGTATCCATCGGCTCGCTCCGGGCTCGCTGCTCACGGTCGACGCGCACGGCGAGCGCGAGGAGCGCTACTGGCACGCACACGCGAACGCGGAGCAGTTCTCGGACGATGCGTGGCTCGAGCACGTCCGCGACACGGTGACCTCGGCCGTGCGCGAGCGCCTCGCCTCGGATGTGCCGCTCGGCGCGCTCCTCTCCGGCGGTATCGACTCCGCCGTCGTCGTCGCACTCATGGCGGAGGCGTCGTCGCAGCCGGTCCGCACGTTCACCGTCGGCTTCGCGGACGAGCGCTACGACGAGCGCGCGTACGCGCGCGCAGTCGCGCAGCGCTACGAGACCGAGCACGTCGAGATCGTGCTCGAGCCCGACGCCGCAGCGACGTTGCCGCGTCTCGCGGATGCGTTCGACGAGCCGCTCGGCGACGACGCGGCGCTTCCGCTCTTCCTCATCTGCGAAGCCGCACGCAACGAAGTCACGGTTGGGCTCGTCGGCGACGGCGGCGACGAGTCGTTCGCCGGATACGAGCGATACATGGCTGCCGCGCTCGCCGAGCACGTGCCGCGGCCGGTCGCGACCGCGGGCGCTAGCCTCCTGCGGCGGCTGCCCGCCGGCCGGCGCGAGCGCCGCTCGCCGATCTTTCGCGCGACGCGCTTTCTCGAGGCCGCCGCCGTCCCCGCGGCCGAGCGCTACGGCCGCCTGACGCAGGTGTTCTCGCTCGGCGAGCGAGTCGATCTCTGGTCCGCGGAGGCGCGGGCGGAGATCGGCCCCCTCCTTTCGGCCGGACTTCTGCTCGGCGCGCCGACCGAGGACGGGACGACCGGCTTGCAGCTTCTCGACGTGAACACGTATCTCCCGGGCGACCTCCTCCCCAAGTCCGACATCGCGTCGATGGCGCACTCGCTCGAGCTTCGGTCGCCGCTGCTCGACCGCCGCGTCGTCGAGCTCGGGTTGTCGCTTCCTGACTCGCTCAAGCAGGAAGGGCGCGTCGGCAAGGTGGCGTTGCGGCGCGCGTTCGCGGCGAAGCTCCCGCCGGAGGTGGCGACGCGCGGGAAGAGCGGCTTCGCCGTCCCGCTCGCCGACTGGTTCCGCGGCGAGCTGCAGCCGCTCGCACGCGAGCTGCTGCTCGACGAGCGCGCGCGCGCACGCGGCTGGTTCCGCCCCGACGCGATCGAGCGGCTGCTCGCCGAGCACGTCGCCGGGCGCGCCGACAACGGGCACCGGCTGTGGACGCTGACGATGCTCGAGCTCTGGCAGCGCACGCACGTCGAGGCGGTCGCCGGGGCGACCGTCGCGTGAGGATCGCGCATGTTCATCGCATGCGTGGCATCGGGGGATCCGAGCGCCACCTGCTCACGCTCCTGCCCGCGCTCGCGGAGCGCGGAGTCGACCCCGTCTTCGTCGGGATGGACGACCCCGCGTGGGATCCGCGCGACTTCTACGACGCGCTGACCGTTCCGGCGGTGCGCATTCCCGCGCCGCGCGACGTCGACCCGCTCCTGCTCGCACGACTCGTCCGAGCATTGCGCGCAGACGTCGTGCACACGCACCTGGTGCACGCGGATCTGTACGGCGGCGTCGCTGCGAAGCTACGCGGGACGAAGCTCGTCTCGACGAAGCACAACGACGACCCCTTCCGCGCGGGCTCGTTCAGGTTCGTCGAACGCGCGCTCGCGCGGCTCGACAACCGCGTCGTCACAATCTCCGACTCGCTGCACCGGTTCACCGTCGAGCGCGTCGGCGTTCCCGCCGGCAAGGTGGAGACGATTCACTACGGGCTCGACGAGCCGCCGGGCGCGTGGGGCACGAACCCGGACGACGCCGTGCCGGAGAGCGCGCGCATCCTACTGTCGACCTCGCGGCTGACCTCGCAGAAGGGCATAGACATCGCGGTGCGCGCACTGCCGTCGCTCCCCGTGGACACGGTGCTCGTCGTCCTCGGCGAGGGGCCGGAGCGCGCGGCGCTCGAACGCCTCGCAGGCGAGCTCGGCGTCGAGTCGCGCCTCTTTCTGCCCGGTCGCGTTCCCGACGTCGCGGCGTGGCTCCGGCGCGCCTCGGTGTACGTCCAGCCGGCGCGCTGGGAGGGGTTCGGCCTCGCCGTCCTCGAGGCGATGGTGTGCGGGCTCCCCGTCGTCGCGACGAACGTCAGCTCCCTGCCCGAGCTCGTCGCCGACGGCGAGACCGGCGTGCTCGTCCCGCCCGACGATCCCGCCGCCCTCGCGCCCGCCATCGAGCGCGCGCTGTCCGAGCCCGGCATGGGCGACGCCGGCCGCGAGCGCGCTCGCCGCGACTTCTCCGTCGCGCGAATGGCGGATCGAACCGCGGCGCTCTACGAAGCTCTGCTCAGCGCGTCCTCGTAGAGCAGCTCGGTCCGCTCCGTGCAGAACGACTGGAGGAAGCGCGCGAGCGCGCGTTCCCGGCCGGCCGCTCCCATCTTCCGCCCGAGCTCCGGGTCGGAGGCGACGCGCACGATCGCCGCGGCCAGCGGGTCGGCCTCGCCTGGCGGCACGAGCAGCCCCGTGACGCCGTCGCGCACGATCTCCCCGAGGCCGCCGATCGACGCGGCCACCACCGGCCGCGCGCGCTCCATCGCCTCGAGCGCGACCATCCCGAACCCCTCCCCCATCGAGGGCACGACGACGGCGGCCGCCTGCTCGATCGCGCTCTGAATGGGCGTGACGTGGCCGAGGAACCGGACGGCGTCGGCGACGCCCAGCTCGCGGGCGAGCGCTCGCAGCGCCGGCTCGAGCGGCCCGCGGCCCGCGATGTCGAGCTCGAGCGCGGGCACCTCCTGACGCGCCGCCGCGAAGGCGCGCAGCAGCACGATGTGGCCCTTGATCGGGATCAGGCGGCCTACGCAGAGCAGCCGCGGTGCGCCGCCGTCGTACGGGGCGGGCTCGCCGTTCGGCTCGATCCCGTAGTGGACGATTTCGAAGCTCTCGCCGTCGAATCCCTCCACTTCCTCGAGGTAGCGGGCGAGCCCGCGGGAGATGGCGATCTCAACGTGCGCGAGCGTCGCGACGGCGCGGTCGGCGACGCCGAAGTACGGCATCTCGCGGAACTCGTTGAAGCCGTGCTTCGTCGAGAAGCGGACAGGAACGCGCGCCGCCGTTCCGGCGAGCAGGCCGTACGTCTCCGCGTGCACGAGATGCGTGTGCAGGATCGCCGGCCGCGTGCGCACGAGATACGCGAACAGCTGGCCGAACGCGATCGGGTCGACGTCGGCGCGGACGCGGATCGAGTCGAGCGGGACGCCACGCGCGCGCAGCGCGCGCGCGAAGTCCCACGCACCCGACTCCTCCTCGTGGAGCATGAGCATGCGGACGTCCCAGCCGCGCTCACGCAACCGCGGCAGGAGCGCGAGCAGGTGCGCCTCCGAGCCGGAGATGCCCGCGACCTTCTGCATGTGGATCACTGGTCCGCGTTTCATTGCTCGACCAGGCGCAGTATCGCGTCCGCCCATGTGTCGACGGAGTGCTGCGTGCGAACCCGCTCCCGCAGGGTCTCGCCGATCGCCTGCCGTTGCGCGTCGTCGAGGGCCGCGAGCGCCTCGACCCGGCCGGCGAACGTCTCCGGACGGCCGCGTTCGAAGGCGAGCGACGGCTCGATGCCCGCGAAGAGCGTGTCGAATGCGGGATGCGATGCGATCACCGGCCGGCACGACGAGCACGCCTCGAGGACGATCTTGTCCGTCGAGATGAAGTCGGAGGCGACGACGTCCGCGCGCGCGTACACCGGCGGGAGCTCCGTTCGCGGGATCGGCCCGCCGACCGAGGCGAACTCCGCGTACTCGGGGCGGGCGACGAGCGCTTCGAGCTCGCGCTTGTACGCCGCCTCGGCGTCGGACCCGGCGGTGCCGAAGAGATCGATGCGCGCGTCGACACCGCGCTCGCGGGCGATGCGCACGCCCTCGATCATCTCGTCGAGCTTCTTCGGCCGCGAGTAACGCCCTAGCGACATCACGCGGAAGGGTCGCCCCGCGGCGGGGACGACGGGCTGGCACGGGAACTCGTTCACGTCGATCCCGTGGCCAATCCCGTGCACCTTGCGCGACTGCAGCGGGAACGAACGCACGTCGAGGCTCGTCACCTGCGTGCAGAAGAGCGTCGCGATCCTGAGGACGACGTGTCCTTTCCAATGCGTGTACCAGAGGACGAGCGGCACGCCGCGAGGCCGGACGAATGGCGCGGCGACGATCGTGTACAGCGGGACCATGTGGCCGACGACTGCGATCGGCCGGTCGCGCAGCTCCGAGACGAGCGCGCCGATGTAGCGGACGGCGCGCTGCCGCCGCGTCGGCGCGCCGAAGAGCCGGAGACGGCAATTCACCGGGAGGACACCGTCGATCCCGCGGTCGCAGAGAACGACGACCTCGTCCACGCGGCGCGCCAGCGCGGCGATCTTCGCGCGCGTCGCCCCGAGGTTCGAGTCGGCCGGGTCCACCACCTGCGTGATGAAGACGAGCTTGCGCTTCGCCATCAGAAGATGTCGGTGTCGCCGAGCGAGAACCGGAACGAGGATCGACCGTGCGGCAGCGGCTCGTCCGGCTGCAGCGAGCGGCCGATGAACCGGATCGCTGCCGGGGTGGGCACGAACCCCGCAGCGAGGTACGTGCGGTACTCGCCGCCGTTCGGCATGGCGAGCACGATGTCGGCGTCGGCGGCGCGCACACAACGGTTCAGGAGCCGCACGCCATCGCCGCCGACGAGCTCGCAGACGAGCCCGGCCGAGATGCCGCGGTAGACGCCCCAGCCGAGCACCGCGAAGCCGCGGTCCGTGGAGAAGCTCGCGTACGTGCGCGGCGACGCGCCGTAGCGCCAGTTCAGATAGTCCGCGCTCTTCACGAAGTGATCCGGCCATCCGGCCGCGGCGCGGCGGTAGATCTCCTCGTGTCGGTCCGTGAACCGCTCCACGGCGCCGCGTATCCCACCAGCAGGCTTCCCGTGCGCACGCAGGTGACGGAAGCCGCGGAGCGGCCGCTTCGGGCGCGCCCACAGGCGGAGCCAGCAGAGCTCGTCCCAGCCGAGCTTGCCGACGAAGATCGGCCCCGCCATCGGGTTCGTGAAGCCGAGGGCGAGCCGCGCGCCCGATTGCGCGGCGACGTCGTCGTTGTGCAGCTGCAGGCCGGAGAAGACGCCCTTCCCGCGCGCGGCGGGCCCGGTCATGACGTGGATCGTGAACGTCGCCTCCGCCTCGCGGCCCGCGATGACCATGCGCGCGTACGACTGCGCGGCCGCCCCGATCGTCACGCCGTTCTCGACCGCGAGATTGAGGATGAAGTGGCCCGTCGCGTTGCGCTCGAACCACCAGTCGAACTCCTCCTTCGACCACGCGGTTCCCTCGTAGACCGCGCGCATGAGGTCCAGGAAGTCGGCGCGACGCCCCGGCTCGTACGGAACGATCTCCCAGCCGTGTTCAGCCATTACCGCGACGTCGTGCCGAGTGCGGCGTTGAACAGTCGCCGCGCATGCGTGCCGGTGACGGTGTCCTTGATCGCGATCAGGTCGCACGCGCCCGCGAGCACGAGCTCGAACGTTCGCGGCGAATACGGCTCGACGTTGTAGCGGCGCAGCTGGAGCGGATCGCTCTGCGGCGAGTTCGCACCGGAGACCGCGGTGAAGGCGATGTCGTAGCCGGCCTGCTTCACGAGGCTCGGGTGCACCGGCTTGTAGTCCGCCTCGGAGCCCTTCACGTAGGAGAACGCGCGCACCGGACGGCCGAGTCGCCGCTCGAGCTCGAGCTTCGAGATCGCGATCTCGCGCGCGGCCTCGTCGATCTCGAGCTCGGCGAGCGGCTTGTGGCTGATGCCGTGCGACTCGATCCGCACGCCGTATCGCTCGAGCTCGCGGATCTCGTCCCAGTCGACGGTCGGATTGTGGACGCCGTGCGCGGAGAGGTAGCGCTCGTGCGGAAGCGGCTGCGTGTCGCCCACGTATGCGATGGGAACGAACTGCACCGCCGGATAGCCGTGCTTGGCAAGGACGGGCGCAGCGTTGAGCAGGTTGTCGCGATA
>DASYFU010000118.1:0-1757 GCA_036498225.1 Gaiellaceae bacterium
TGAAGGCGGGGCTCGTGCACGGCGACGCGCCGAACGTCGACGGCCGCACGCTCTCGGGCGTCGCGACTGCGGTCGTCGAGACGCCGGGCCAGCAAGTGGTCGTCCCGATCGAGACGCCGCTGAAGGCGACGGGCGGCCTCGCCATCCTGCGCGGCAACCTCGCGCCGGAGGGCTGCGTCGTGAAGCTCGCCGGCCACGAGCGGCTGCACCATCGCGGCCCCGCGCGCGTGTTCGACTCGGAGGAGGACTGCTTCGCCGCCGTGAAGGCGCGCAGCATCCAGGCCGGCGACGTGGTCGTCATCCGCTACGAGGGGCCGGCCGGCGGCCCGGGCATGCGCGAGATGCTGCACGTGACGGCCGCGCTCGTCGGCGAAGGGCTCGGCGAGGACATCGCGCTCATCACCGACGGACGCTTCTCGGGCGCGACGCACGGACTGATGGTCGGCCACGTCGCGCCGGAAGCCGCGCGGGGCGGCCCGATCGCTGCGCTCCGCGACGGCGACGTCGTGGAGCTCGACGTCACAGGACGGCGCCTCCAGGTCGAGCTCTCGGAGGACGAGATCGCGGCCCGGCTCGCGGACATCACGCCGCCTCCGCCGAGCTACACGAAGGGCGTCCTGGCGCGCTACGCCCGGTACGTCTCCTCGGCGTCCGAAGGAGCTGTACTGACGTGACTATCTTTTGTATAGTCCAACCATCAGCACCAAGGAGGCGGGCGACGCTGTCCGGCTCCGCATCGAGAGAGGCTGAGGGAACCGGCCCTGTGACGCCTCGGCAACCTGCCCCGCATGGGCGTGGTGCCAATCCCGGTCGGATGCCGAGCCACGGACGGAAGGAGTACCGGTAATGCCCGCCACCGCACTTCGTTGTCGCATCTGCGAGACCGAGTATCCGCTCGACCCGGTCGGGGTCTGCGCGAAATGCTTCGGCCCGCTAGAGCCGATCTATGCCGCGGATCGCAGGGTCACGCGCGAGCAGATCGAGGCCGGTCCGCTGAACATCTGGCGGTACGCGCCGCTCCTGCCGGTCGCCGCGCCGGCCGAGCAGCGCCTTGCGCCCGGCTTCACCCCGCTCGTCGCCGCACCGCGGCTGGCGGCGGAGCTCGGCGTCGGCGAGCTCTTCCTGAAGCTCGACACGGCGAACCCGACGCATTCCTTCAAGGATCGGGTCGTCGCAGTCGCATGCGCGACTGCGCTCGAGCACGGATATACGACGCTCGCTTGCTCGTCGACGGGGAACCTCGCGAACGCCGTCGCCGCGCGCGCAGCGGCCGAGGGAATCGAGGCCGCCGTTCTCGTTCCCGCCGACCTCGAGCCGGAGAAGCTCGTCGCGACGGCGGTCTACGGCGCGACCATCTTCGCCGTCAACGGCACGTACGACGACTGCAGCCGGCTCTCCGTCGAGCTCTCGTTCGAGCTCGACTGGGCGTTCGTCAACGTCGAGCTGCGCGCGTACTACGCAGAGGGATCGAAGACGCTTGCGTTCGAGATCGCCGAGCAGCTCGGCTGGGAGTTCCCGGACGCGGTCGTCGCGCCGATCGCGTCGGGCGCGATGTACTCGAAGTTGCACAAGGGCTTCGGCGAGCTGCTCGAGCTCGGCCTCGTCGAGGGCGAGCGACCCCGCGTCTTCGGTGGGCAAGCGGAAGGTTGCGCGCCGGTCGCGACGGCGTTCGCCGACGGTGCACGCGTAAAGACGGTGCGGCCGAACACAATCGCGCGCTCGATCGCGATCGGGAGCCCCGCCGACGGCGACCTCGC
>DASYFU010000119.1:0-8055 GCA_036498225.1 Gaiellaceae bacterium
GCCATCACGAGCTCGTCCTCGACCGGGTGGACGAAGAGGCCGTCCACGCCCTCGTAGCGACGGTCGACCATCGCCTGCCACCACTCCTCGTGCGTCACAGGGACGATCTCGCCGCCGAGGCGCTCGACCGCGTCGAGCTTCGCGCGCGGTGCGTCCGCCGGCGCGACGACGCGGGCGCGGACGCCCGCCTCGCGCGCAGCCCAGGCGACGCCCTGCGCCATGTTCCCCGCGCTCGCGGTGACGACGCCGTCCGCGAGCTCCGCGCGCGACGCCGCGCGAACGGCGGACAACGCGCCGCGGATCTTGAACGAGCCGATCGGCTGCAGGTTCTCGAGCTTCAGCCACGTGCGCTCGTCCAGCTGCACGAGCGGTGTGCGCACCACGTCGTCGCCGATGCGCTCGCGCGCACGACGGATCTCGTCGAGCGAGATCAATCGCTTTCTTTGGCCAGCATGGTGAGGTCGGTGCGCACGCGCCAGAGCTCGGGAAACATCTTGTGCTTGATCAGTCCGGCGAGCAGCTCGACCGGCGTGCCCTGCGTGCCGACGACGTCCTCGCCGATCACGCGGCCGACCATCTTCACGTGGTGGAAGCGCCAGATGCCGATCTGCTCGTCCCAGTCGATGAGGAGCTCCGCGAGCTGGTAGACGTCCTCGTGCTCGCGTCCCTGCGTGTACACCTCGAGCAGGGACAGACCGCGCTCGCGTCGCGCGGCGTCGAACGCGGCGTACAGCGGCGGCGACACGCGGCGGATCTCGCGGAAGCCGGGCGAGTCGAAACCGGATCCGTGCCCGAGCACGCGACGGATCTCCTGGTACTCCCATGGCGACATCAGCTCGAGGTGCTCGAGGAAGCCGACGACGTACCGGATGCACGCGTTCGCGCGGCGCAGGAGACGCTGCGCGCCGGCGAGGTCGCGCGCCTCGATCAGCCGCGTAGCCTCCTCCACCTCGTTCCACGCGTGCTTGAGCCACAGCTCCGACGACTGGTGCACCGTCTGGAAGAGCAGCTCGTCGCGATGCACCCACTCCGCATCGGTTTTCTGCAGCGCGAGCAGCTCGTCCGTGCGCAGATAGCGCTCGTAGTCGCTCCCTCCCGCGCCCGGCAGGATCGGTGCGTATTCCTCGTCCGTCACCAGATCCTCAGATCGAGGCCGGCGAGCGGGACGCCGCCGTCGTCGGTGACGAGCCACGTGTCCTGCATGTAGAGACATTCTTTCCCGTCCGCGGCGATCGCATGCGGATGCATCGAGAACACCATGTTCGCGGCCAGCTCGGTCTCCACGCCTTCGCCGATCTTCGGGAACTCGATCATGGTCATCCCGATCGAGTGGCCGGTGACGTGGCCGAGGTGATAGCCGCGCTCGGTGAACCCCTTGGAGACCGCACGATGGACGTCGTGCGCGGTCGCGCCCGGGCGAAGCGCGCCCTTTGCGATCTCGTAGTACTCGCCGTACGCGTCGAGCATGCGCGAGACCTCGGCGCTCGGCGCGCCCAGCGCGCGCGAGACCTCGACCCAGTGCCCGCCGGGCCCGGCGATCTCGAGCGACGGGACGCAGAAGTCGCCGAGCACCGTGTCCTTGCGCGCGAGCGCGAACTCGGCGCCGACGAGCACCATGTTCATCGTCAGGCGACCGCAGCCGCGCTCGACGAAGAGCTCTTCCGCCGGTGCCATGACCTCGGCCGCCGAGCGGCCTGGCGCATACGCCTCGCGGAAGGCGTGGAAGCCGTCGACGTTGATCCGGACGCTGTCGCGCACGGACTCGAGCTCGGCGTCGGACTTCACGGCGCGCGCGTGGTCGAACTCGAGATCCCACGGAACCATCTCCACCGTCTCGCGCAGCGCCGCGTAGTCGCGGCCGGTCATGACGTAGTCGATGCCGTACACGCCGACGCGCTTGCCGCGAAGCTTGTCGGCGAGCCAGGCGCCGGGCCGGTCGACAAACTGCTGGTCGGCGATCGCCGAGTCGCCGTGCTCGCCGACGTAGCGCGCCTCACTCGGGAACACGATCGTCGGCTCTCCGTCGACGGGGATGAGCACGTAGGCATAGCGGTGCACGATCGTGAACCCGGAGACGTAGGTGACCGCGCCCTCGAAGCCCGTGTACTCGGAGCCGCAGACGAGTGCTGCGTCGAGCCCGTCGCGCTCGAGCGCCGCCCGGACGTTCGCATGCCGCCGTGCTATCTCGTCCACGAGTTCTCCATTCCTTTCACGAGTGCCCAGATCGCCTGGTTGAGCGGCGTCGGCACCGCGTGCTCGCGCCCGAACCTGACGATACCGCCGTTGAGGTAGTCGATCTCGGTCGTCCGTCGCGCCTCGACGTCCTGGAGCATCGACGCCTTGTGGTCGTAGGCGACCTCCCGCTTGGCCGCGTGGTCGATGAGAGCCTCGGGATCGGCGTCGAGCTCGATGCCCTGCGCCGCGGCGACGGCCTTTCCCTCGTCGACGAGCCCGGAGACGAGCGCGCGCAGGTCGGGACGCTCGCACACGCGCCCGTGCGTGAGGCCGGTGAGCGCGCCGATCGGATTCGTCGACGCGTTGAAGATGACCTTTCGCCACTGCGGGCCGCGCGCGTCGTGGACGGCCGTCGTCGGCATGCCGCCGCGCGTGCACGCGTCGGCGAGCCGCTCGACCTCGCCGAACGGCGCCGGCTTCGGCTCGTACGGCCCCAGCGTGGTATCGCCCTTCACGTCCCATTGCACGTGACCGGGAGCGAGGATCTTGCCGGCGGGAAACGTCGTCCCGCGAACGACTCGCTCCACGTGTTCCGCGATCGCTTCTTCGTTGCCGAGCCCGTTCTGCACGGTCGCGACACAGCCGTCGGTGAACGCGTGCGCGGTGGCGACGATCGCCGCGCTCGTGTGCATCGCCTTCGTCGCGACGATGCCGAAGTCGCAGCCGGGGAGCTCGTCCGCGTCGGTCGTCGCGCGCAAACGGCCGACCACCTCGCCGGCGCCGGAGAGGCGAAGCCCGTTCTCGTTGATCGCGTCCACGTGCTCGCGCGAGAGGTCGTACGCCCACACCTCGACGTCGTCGAGCTGCGCGAGATGCGCGGCGAAGAGCGAGCCGACCGCGCCACATCCGATGATCGCCACCTTCACGAGTAGGACGCCTCCTTTGCCTTGACGAGCGAATACATGGCTGTGTGCAGCGGGACGGGGACGCCCGTCCGCTCGGCCTCGCGCACGAGCGATCCGGTGATGAGGTCGATCTCCGTCGGGCGGTGCGCCTTCACGTCCTCGAGCATGGACGGGTAGTGCGCATGCCCACGTTGCGTCGCGTGGACGTTCATCTCCCACGGGTCCTCGCGCAGCTCGACGCCGGCGGCAGCCGCAACCGCCTTGCCCTCGTCGACGAGGCCGTGGACGAGGTCGCCGAGCATCCCCTCGGCGAAGTGGAAGTCGTGCGGCAGCCCGGTGAGGGCGGCGACGGCGTTGACGGTCGCGTTGAAGATCAACTTCGACCACTGTGCCGGACGGAGGTCGCCGAACGCCTCCGCCTTCAACCCGGCGGAGCGGATGAGCGCCGCGACCGCCTCGGCGTCCGCCTCGGTCGTGCCGCGGTACGGGCCGATCCACGTGGCCGTGTCGAGGACGTACTCCACGTGCGTGTCGTCGTGCCGCGTGCCGCTCATGAACGTCACCGAGGAGAGGAGCGGCCAGTCGCCGTGCGCCGCGATGACCTCTTCCGCTCCCAGTCCGTTCTGCGTCGTCATCACGGTGGCGCCGTTGAACCGGCCCTCGATGCTCGCCGCCAGCGGCTCGAGATCGCCGCCCTTGCACGCGACGAGGACGAGGTCGGCGTCGCCGAGGTCGCCGGGATCCGTCGACGCGCGCACACGCGCGGTGAAGTCCGAGCGTCCGGAGACGCGCAGCCCGCGCTCGTTCAGCGCGCGCGCATGGTCGTCGCGGCGCGTGAGGACGCCGACGTCGGCGACGCGCGCGAGATGCGCGGCGAAGAGGCTCCCGATCGTGCCGGCCCCGGCGACGACGATCCTCATCGCCGCATCCATGCGAGCGAGAGCTCGCGGCCGCCGGTGAGGCCGCTCGGCCGCACGATGAGGACGAGCGCCATCAACACGCCGACGGTGAGCTCGGCGGTGCCCGTCGGCAGGTTGAGGTGCCAGCCGAAGAGGTCGACGCCGTTCTCCGCCGCGGAGAGGAACGAGTCGAGTCCTCCGACCGCGAGCGCGCCGACGACGGCACCGAGCAGGCTGCCGGAGCCGCCGACGACGAGCATCGCGAGGGTGAGGAAGGTCACGTCGAGGTAGAGCGAGTCGATCTCGACCGGCAGCAGGTGGACGTAGAGCCCTCCGGCGAGACCCGCGAGCGCTCCCGAGACGGCGAACGCGAGGAGGCGCTGGCGGTAGATGGAGATGCCGGCCGCGGATGCTGCCGCCGGATCCTCGCGCGTCGCGCGCAGCTGCCGCCCGAATCGGCTGCGCTGGTACGCGAACGCGACGACGACGCAGAGCAGTGCGCCGATCGCCGCCTGCCAGATGCCGGTCGTCTGGGGCACCGACGAGAACGCGTTGAGCCCCGGCCCGATCCTGTCGTAGTAGCGCAGGACGTTGTTCACGATCTCGAGCACGCCGAAGGTGGCGATCCCGGCAGCGAGGCCGGAGAGGCGCATGAGCGGTAGTCCGGCGACGAACGCGAACACGAGCCCAACGACGGCCGCGAGGACGAGCGATGGCACGTTCCCGACGTTCGCGTGCAGGAGGGCGTGCGCGAGGCCCGGCATGATCGCGTTCTTCTGATTCTCGGGCACCGTCAGCACGCCGGCCGTCCAGACGCCGAGCGCGACGAAGGCGATGTGCCCGAACGAGAGCACGCCCGAGTTCCCGATGAAGACGTAGAGGGCGACGACGATCGCGACCTTGATGAGCGTGTCGAGGAAGTACGTCTGCAGCGCGCTCGAGACGACGAGGCCGAGCAACGCGGTGGCGAGCACCAGCGCAACGGGCGCGATCAGCTCGTGCAGCTTCCTCATAGCCGCTCCCCTGTCCCGCCGGCGCGCGCGAACAGCCCGCTGGGCCGGACGAGAAGGACGAGGATCACCGCAGCGAACAGGAAGGTTGGTAGGTACTGGCTCTGGTTCGTCGGCAGCGCGCCACCCAGGAGCCCGCTGGCGAAGCCGATCGTGAATCCGCCCAGCGTCGCCGTGATGGGCCGGGTGAGCCCCCCGAGCACGACGCCGGCGAGGACGATGATCGTGTCGTCGAGCGCGAAGATGGGCGTCACCTGCGGGTTGCGGGCGGTGAGCATGACGGCGGACACGGCGGCGAGCAGGCCGGAGATGAGCACCGCGCCGCCGATGACGCGATTCGCGCGGACGCCGAGCAGCCGCGCGGTGCGGAAGTCCATTGACGCGGCGCGCATGTGCAATCCCACCGATGTGCGCGTCAGCAGCAGCTGGAGAAGTGCGAGACAGACGGCCGCGACGACGACGGAGACGATCGCGATCTTCCGGATCTGCACGCCGCCGATGTCCCAGGGCTGATTGAGCGGCCCCATCGAGGACGCAATCGTCCCCAGCTGCCCGAACGACAGCACCGCGATGCTCTGCATCAGGAACGCGACGGCGAACGTCGCCACGAGCATCACCGCCGGCGACTGCGTGCGCAGGGGGCGGAACACGATCCGGTCCATGAGCACCGACAGCGCGAGCACGACGGCGAAACAGAGCAGGATGCCCGCCCACGACGGCCACCCCCACACGGAGGCGTACGCAACCGCGTACGCGCCGGCCATGATGAGCTGGCCGTACGCGAAGTTGACGAGGCGAAGCACGCCGAAGACGAGGCCGATCCCGACGGCCATGAGCGCGTAGATGCCGCCGAGCGACAGCGCGTCCGCGATGGTCTGCCAGGAGACGCTCATGCGAAGTACGCCGCCACGAGCGCTTCGGTGTCGTTCGCGTCCTGCGGGCCGAGCGTGAGACGCAGCTCGCCGTTGGACAGCACGTGGGTGCGATCGGCGAGGGCGACCGTTCGCTGCGCGCGCTGCTCGACGAGCAGGACGGCGAGCCCGCGCTCTCGGATCGCCGCGAGCGCGTCGAACACGACGTCGACTATCCGCGGCGCGAGGCCGAGCGACGGCTCGTCCAGGAGAAGCACGCTCGGGTCGGCGACGAGCGCGCGCGCGATCGCGAGCTGCTGCTGTTGTCCACCGGAGAGCGCGCCGGCCTGCCTGCTCCGGAACTCTTCGATTACGGGAAAGAGCTCGAACACGCCTTCGATGCCACCCGGCGTGCGACGCGCGGCGAGGCCGAGGCGGAGGTTCTCCTCCACCGTCAGCTCAGCGAAGATGCGCCGCCCCTCCGGCACGAGCGCGATGCCCGCGCGCGCGACGTCCTCGGAGCGGCGACCGCGCAGCGACGCGCCGTCGAGCCGAACCTCCCCGCCGGCGACGGGCGCTGCGCCCATGATCGCGTTCAGCGTCGAGGACTTTCCCGCCCCGTTCGGGCCGATGAGACCGACGATCTCGCCCGCCTTCACCTCGAGCGAGAGGCCGCGCACCGCGTCGACCGCGCCGTAGCGCACGCGAAGCCCGTCGACGGCGAGCGTCATGACGACTCCTCCGGTACCGCGCTCTCGCCGAGGTACGCCGCGGTGACGTCGAGGTTCGCGCGAATCTCCGCGGGCGTTCCTTCCGCCAGCGTTTCGCCCTGGTCGAGAACCTGGATGCGGTCGCAGACGTCCATGATCAGCGCCATGTTGTGGTCGATGAGCAGCACCCCCGCGCCGTGGTCGTCCCGCAGGGAGCGCACGACGGCGGCGAAGTCCGGGACCTCCGATTCCGGCAGGCCCGCGGCGGGCTCGTCGAGCAGAACGTAACGCGGCTCGGTCACGAGCGCGCGGGCGACGCCGAGTCGCCGCTCGTCGCCGTGCGCGAGCGAGGCGGCCGGAACGTCGGCGTGGGCGTCCAGACCGAGCAGCTTCAGCACTTCTCCGGCGCGACGAGCCGCTTTCCCGGGCGACGCGCCCGCACCGAGCGCCGACACCTCGACGTTCTCCCGGACGGTCAGACCGCGGAATGCGTGGCTGTGCTGGAACGTGCGCGCGAGCCCGTTCCGGCCGCGCCTGCTCGCGCGCCAGCGCGTCACGTCGCGGCCCTCGAACAGCACGCGTCCTTCCGTCGGCCGGTCGAAGCCGCTGAGGACGTTCACGAGTGTCGACTTCCCCGCCCCGTTCGGGCCGATCAGGCCCAGCACCTCGCCGCGGCGCAGCTCGAGCGTGACCTCGCGCAGCGCCTGGACGCCTTCGAACGAACGAGAAACGGCGGAGGCCCGGAGCGAGTCTCCGGGCCTCCTGTCCGACGCAGCCTCTGCCGTCACTAGATCTTCGGAACGACCTTCGCGACGACCTGAGCGACGAGCCGCGGCACGTTGTTGTTGATCTCGATGACGCGGTACTGCCGGTGGAAGACGCTGTGCAGCTGCGCCGAGAAGGTCACGAGCCCCGACAGCGTCGGGACGTTGTGGAACTTCACCATCTTCGACGCGAGCAGAGCGCCGTTCGTCGAGCCGCCTGCCTCGCGGATCGCGGTCGCGAGACCGTCGATCGCCGCAGGGCCGGTGACGAAGCCGCCGGTCGCGGCATGGATCTTCTTCGCGAGCGCGTTGATGGCCGGGTTCGGGTCGCCGCCGAACGCGTCCGCGTACGTCACGAAGTAGTAGTTCGTCACCTTCGGGCTCTTCGGGAGCCAGTAGACGCCGTCGCCGGCCCACGAGTTGAGCACCGGCGTGTTGTTGCCGAGCGTCCGGAGGCCCGTGATGAGCGGCGCGAGTGCGCCGTACGCGCCGGCGGTCGCCGTCACGATCACGTTCGCGGAGTGCGAGTTGATCCTGCTCACCGCGTTCTGGACGTTGTTGCCGTGGAACGCCGGATCCTGGTACGTCTCCTGGTCCACGATCTTGCCGCCGAGCTGCTTCCAGCGGGCCGCGAACGCCTGGACGACGTTCTTGAAATAGACGATGACCGTGTCGGTCGCAAGGTCGGCAGTCCGCCATCCCTTGGCCCACGCGAATTGCGCCATCGCCGATCCCTCGTCC
>DASYFU010000120.1:0-6050 GCA_036498225.1 Gaiellaceae bacterium
GGGGCCCCCGGTCCATATGAGATCGTTCAACAGCGCACGACTCCGTCGGGAAAGGCTGACAGCTTTTCCAGGCCGGCGGAGGTGACGAGGAAGTTGTCCTCGACACGGAGGCCGCCGCCGCCCTCCCAGTACACGCCCGGCTCGACCGCGAGCACCATGCCCTCCTCGAACTCGCCGCAGGCGGCCTGATGCGGATACGGCGGCTCGTGTGCGCGCGCGCCGACGCCGTGGCAGATCGGATGCGACGGCTCGAACGCGAGCTGCTCCCGGACGCGCACGTCTAGCTCCGCCATCGACGCCCCTGGCACGATGAACTCGAGCGCGGACTCGTACACGCCCATGAGCCGCTCCTCGAGCTCCGCATACGCGGGCGTGAGATCGCCGACGACGAGGTTCTTGGTGTGGTCGGCCCAGTACCCGTCGGCGCAGACCCAGATCTCGAACAAAACCGGTTCCCCTTCGACGGCGGGCAGGTCGCCGGTGGCCGTGAACGTCTTGATCCCCTGCCCCGACCACACGAGCGAGAACGGCAATGCGAGCTCGACGTCCTCGCGTGCGGTTCCCCGGCCGTGGACGTAGCCCTGCCAGATCGCTGCCGCCTCGGACTCCTTCATGCCCGGCTCGAGCCGGCCGCGCACGTGCTCCATCGCGTCGGCGGCGATCTCGTTCGCGATCCGGAGCCGCGCGACCTCCTGCTCGGTCTTGGTCGCACGCGCGCGCGAGAGCAGCCCGGTTGCATCGGCGGCGTCCGGGAATGCGTCGAACCACGCGCGCGTGAACGTCGTCGGCTCGCCGACCATCCGGTCGGAGGCCTGCGTGCCGAGCGAGAGCTCGAGGCCGACGCGCCGGAACCCTCGGGCCGCGTCGATGGCCGCGTCGAGCGTGCGGGCGAGCGGCGGCCGCGGATCGGCCTCGTCGTAGCCTCGGACGTAGCGGAGGCGGGACGTCCAGGCGGTGCGGTCCGCGTCCTCGGCCGACGCCTCGAGGCAGATGAGCACCGGGTCGCCCTCGCGCGGGAAGACGCAGGCGTCGTAGCCCTTCATTCCCCAGAAGTTCGTGAGGTACAGGACGTTGTCGGGCGCGCGGACGACGAGCGCGTCGAGCCCGTCCTCCGCCATGAGCGCACGCACGCGCTCGAGCTTCGCCGAGTCGGCCGGCCAGGCCACGTCAGACGTAGTGCTCTTCGCTGCGCTCGCGCTCGCGGTCGTGGTCGACCATCATCCGCACGAGCTCGGCGAAGCGCACGGTCGGCTCCCACCCGAGCTTCTCACGGGCCTTCGAGTAGTCGCCGATGAGGAGGTCGACTTCCGCCGGGCGGAAGTACCGCTCGTCGATCTGCACGAAGTCGTTCCAGTCGAGCCCGGCGTAGCCGAACGCCTCGTCGAGGAACTCGCGCACCGAATGCGTCTCGCCGGTCGCGAGCACGAAGTCCTCCGGCTCGTCGCCCTGGAGCATGCGCCACGCGCCGTCCATGTAGTCGCGCGCATATCCCCAGTCGCGCTTCGCGTCCAGGTTGCCGAGCCGCAGCTCGTCCTGCTCGCCGCGCAGGATCGCACCGACCGCGCGCGTGATCTTGCGCGTGACGAACGTCGGCCCGCGGCGCGGCGACTCGTGGTTGAAGAGGATCCCGTTCACGGCGTACATGCCGTACGCCTCGCGGTAGTTGCGTGTGATCCAGTAGCTGAAGACCTTGCTCACGCCGTACGGGCTGCGCGGATGGAACGGCGTGTCCTCCGTCTGCGGCGACTCGCGTACCTGGCCGAACATCTCGCTCGACGACGCCTGGTAGAAGCGGCACTTGACGTCCTCTTCGCGAACCGCATCGAGCAGGCGCAGCGTCCCCATGGCGTCGGTGTCCGCCGTGTACTCCGGCACGTCGAAGCTCACGCGCACGTGGCTCTGCGCGCCGAGGTTGTACACCTCGTCGGGGCGGATGGTGCGCATGAGCTGGTTGAGCGAGGAGCCGTCGGTGAGGTCGCCGAAGACGAGCTCGATGTCGCCGAAGATGTGGTCGACGCGCGCGGTGTTGAACGAGCTCGAGCGGCGGATCATCCCGTACACCTCGTAGCCCTTCTCGAGCAGGATTTCCGCGAGATACGACCCGTCCTGGCCCGTGATGCCGGTGATGAACGCCTTCCTAGCCATCGGGATGGCCCTCCGCCCACGAGATAACGGGGTTGCGCAGCACGCCGATCCGTTCGATCTCGGCTTCGATCACGTCGCCCGGCCGGAGGTAGAGCGACGCGGCATCCTCGCTGAAGCCCGCCACGCCGCTCACCGTACCGAGCGAGAGGACGTCGCCGGCCGAGTAGCCGAGCGCCGAGTAGTGCGCGAGCACCTCGGGCACGGTCGGCGTCATGTGGCTCATGTTCGAGACCTGCCGCGACTCGCCGTTGACGCGCAGCTCCATGCCGAGCTCGTGCGGGTCGCCGACCTCGTCGGGCGTGACGATCCACGGACCGAGCGGACAGAACGTATCGATCGCCTTGCAGAACGAAAAGACGCCGCTCCGCATCTCGTTCCGCTGGATGTCTCGCGCGGTAATGTCGTTGAAGATGGTGTAGCCCGCGACGTAGTCCATCGCCTCCTCCCGGCCGAACCACTTCCCGCTCTTGCCGATGATCACGGCCAACTCGAGCTCGTAGTCGAGCTCGTTCGTCAGCTGCTCGGGATAGATGACGGGCTCGTCGGGCCCGACGATGGCGTCGACGTTCTGGAAGAAGACGATCCACGGCGCGATCTCGTGCGACCAGTCGACCCGCTTCGACTCGGTCTCGTGCTCGCGGAAGTTCCCCGACGTGTGGAAGAACTTCTTCGGAAGGATCGGTGCGCGCAGGCGCGCCTCGGCGAACGGTGTGCGCTCGCCCGCGTCGCCGGCTCCGCCTCGCTCGAAGTACGTGCGCATGTCGGGCACGTCGAGGCGGACGATCTCGTCGCCCTCGATCTTCCCGACCTTGCCCACGTCATACGTGACGAGCTTCATCGGCTCCGGAACCAGGCGAGGACGTCGCCGGCGTTCGCGTCGGGCGGGAACACGGGATAGAAGACCTTCACGATCCGACCATGCTCGGCCACGAGCGTGATGCGCTTGTAAAGGGTCAGTCCGGCGATCTCGAACGTCGGCAGTCCGAGCGCGGCGCCGAGCTCCCGCTGCGGATCGGCGATGACCGGGAACGGCATCCGGTTTCGCTCGGCGAACTCGAGCTGGTCGTCGAGCGTCTGAGCCGAGAGTCCGGCGACCGGAACGCCGATCTCCGGATAGAGGTCGCGGAACGCGCACGACTGCGGGGTGCAGCCGCGGGCGCCCGGCGTCTCGCCCCAGCCCGGCAAGAGCGGAACGCCGGGACGGCCGCTGCGCGGATAGACGTACAGCACGTCGAAGCCGCGGACGTCGACCGGCCCCTCCGACGACTCGAGCACGAGCTCGGGCAGCTCGAGGCCGAGGAGGTGGTCGGCGGCGCCGTCGTCTTCGGGCGCCGGCAGATTCGGCGGCAGCGTGTAGACGTCATGCGACACCGCAGACCTCCATCGCCACGCGCGCGTACACCTCGGCCGTCTGTACTAGCCCCTCGATCTCGAGGTTCTCCCCCAGCTCGACGTCCATGAGCCCGGTGGACGTTCCGTAGTTGAGCGTCGGCACGCCGTAGCGCGTCAGCGCGGACGCGTCGCTGAACCACCGCGTCACGTCGCGCTCTGGCCTCTTACCGAAGACCTGCTCGTGCGCGGCGTCGACGGCGCGAACAAGCTCGTGTCCCTCGTCGATCTCGGCGCCGGGCGCGGTGACGTATACCTCGCCTTCGGCGTCGTGCGGAAGGCTGCGCACCATGTCGAGCACCTCGGCGCGCGCCACCGACATCGGCTTCGTCGGCGGAACGCGGACGTCGAGGAAGAGATCGGTGTGATGCGGCGTGCGCGAGACGCGCCAGCCGAACCCGCCGTCGATCGCGCCGACGTTCACGATCGCCTTCGCGCCGAGGTATGCGTTCGACGGATCGTGCTCCCACGTCGGGATCCACTCCTGAACGGCGGCGAGCACCTCGTGCATGCGCAGGATCGAGTTCTCGCCGCGGCGGCCTTCGCTGAAGGCGGTGTGGATGAAGCCGCCGTGTACACGGATGCGGAGCCACAACGAGCCGAAGTGGCCGAGCACGACCTTGCCCTCGGTCGGCTCGCCGAGCAGGCACATGTCGGCGACGCCGCCGTGCGTGACGAGATACCTCGTCCCCGCCGCGTAGCCGCGGTACTGCGCGCCCTGCGCGTCGCCCTGTTGCGTCTTCTCGATCTCGCCGCAAACGGCGGCGATCATGACGTCGCCGCGGAGGCGCACACCGGCGTCGTCTAGCGCACGCAGCGCCTCGACGTAGCACGCGAGCGCGCCCTTCATGTTCGAGATGCCGAGGCCGTACAGACGACCGTCGCGCTCGAACGCCGACGGCTGGAAGCCGGGGACGGAGCGCAGCCACGGCTCGCGGCCCGAGTACGACGTGTCCATGTGGCCGTTGAACATCAGGCTCTTCCCGCCCCCCGCGCCCGCGCGCGTGCCAAGCACGTTCGCGCGCCCGTCCTCGACCTGCTGCCACTGTACGTGCAGCCCCATGTCGTCGAGCGTCTCCGCAGTGAGCTCGGCCATCGCCTGCTCGTCGCCGGTGAAGCTGTGCACATCGATCATCCGCGAGGCGGTGTCGACGAGCCGGTCGCGATCGACCTTCATCGGACGTGCGGGAGGACCTGCTCGCCGAAGAGCCGGATCTGCTCGTGCCGGTCAGCGCCCCAGAGCTCCAGCATGACGTGCGTGCAACCGGCGTCCTTGTACTCCTCGATCGCGGCGATGCAGTCGGCAGGCGTTCCCGCGATCGGCCGGCACTTGTCGAGCAGCGCGTCCGAGACCTTCGCCTTCGCCGCCAGGCGCCCGCCCTGCTCCATCGCGTCGGCGACCGGGCGGATCTCGTCCTGCTCGATCCCGGCGAGGTCGAGGAGCGTGTCGGCCGCACCCTGGATGTTCTGCACCTTGTTGGCGAGATACATCCCGGCGATCTCGCGCGCGCCATCGCGGCCGGCATCGCGATCGGTCGCGTGGATCGAGGCGACGACGGTGCAGCCGACGTCGATCTCATCGCCGACGTTCTTGCGCGTGTACCGAACGAAGCCGGGGGTCGTGATCGACGGTGTCAGACACCCGTCGGCGATCTCGCCGGCGAGCGCCTGCATCTTCGGCGCGGTCGCCGCGATGTACACCGGCGGCACCTCCCGGGGCGAATGCGCGTCGGCCGCGAGCGCGGGCACGTCTGCGCTCCAGGTGTCGCCGTCGTAGTCGAAGCGCTCGCCGCCGAGGACGCCGCGCGCGATCGTGACCGCGTCGCGCATCGGCCCGAGCGTCTTCGTCGTCTGCGTCTTCGTGTTGTTGAGGAAGATCTTCGACGTCCCGAAGCCGAGGATGAACCGCCCAGGCCCGGCCGCCTCCTGCACGACGCGCGCGTCCATCGCCGCCTGGACCGGATGCCGCGTCGAGGCGGCGATGATCCCCCAGCCGATCGTCAGCCGCGTCGTCTCGCGCCCCATCAGCGCGGCGACGCCAGTGGACGAGCGCGCTTCCATCCCGTGCTTGCGCCACCACGGGTACGCCTCGGCGAGCCAGATCGTGTCCATCCCTGCGTCGTCCATCGCGCGCGCGGACGCGAGCATCTCGTCGAGCGGCTCCATCGTCAGCTGCATGACGCCGATGCGGAACGGAGCTGCCACTAGGACTTCAGCGCTTCTTGCACCTGCACGTCGAGCGCGGAGAGCACGTGCTCGACCTGCTGGTTCACGATCGGCTGGAGGACGCGCTGGCCCATCGAGCCGACCGGGCCGGCGATCTTGACCTCCGCCGACCACTTCATCGCGCAGCTCTCGCCCGCCTCGGCAAGGTCGAACGACGTCTCCATGTTGAGCATGGCGCCGACGCCTGCACCCTTGATCGCCATCTTCGCGAACTCGGGCTCGCGCTCCTCGACCTTCTCCATGTCGACCTTCATCTTCAGGCCGCCGAGGCCGAGCGGGATCTTCACGTT
>DASYFU010000121.1:0-12490 GCA_036498225.1 Gaiellaceae bacterium
ACATCGTCCCGCCGGACATCATCGCCGAGCTCCGCCCGCTCCAGGACGACGTGCGTCCGTTCCCGTTCGAGCAGGCCGAGCGCGTGATCGAGGAGGAGCTCGGCAACTCGATCGAGCGCCTCTTCGTCGAGTTCGAGCCGATGCCCGTGGCGGCGGCGTCGATCGGCCAGGTGCATCGCGCGCTGCTTCCGAACGGGAAGCGCGTTGCGGTGAAGGTGCAGCGGCCCGAGGCGACGCGTCAGATCGAGGCCGACCTCGTGCTGCTCTACCAGGCGGCGAAGCTCGTCAAGGAGCGCGTCCGCGCGCTCGACTTCGTCGACGCCCGTCAACTCGTGGACGAATTCGCGCGGCAGATCCGCCAGGAGCTGGACTATCGCCTCGAGGGGCGCAACGCGCAGACGTTCCACCGCAACTTCGCCGGCGACCCGCACGTGCGCGTGCCGAAGGTGTACTGGACGTACACGCGCGCGCGTGTCCTCACGCTCGAGTGGCTCGACGGGACGCAGCTCGCCGACATCGACACGCTCGGGTTGACACTGGAAGAGCGGCGCGACCTCGCATACCTCGTCACCGAGACGTGGATGACGATGATCTTTCGCCACGGCTTCTTCCATGCCGATCCGCACCCGGCGAACGTCCTCGTCTTGCAGGAGGCGGGGACGATCGGCCTGGTCGACTTCGGCTCGGCGGGCAAGCTCAGTGACGACGACATGACGAAGCTGACGCGGCTCTTCATCGACGCCGCCGAGGAGAACGTCGACATGCTGCCGAAGCGGCTCGCAGATCTCGGCGTGCGCTACCCGAGAGAGCGAGAGGACGAGTTCCTCGCCGAGCTGCGCGAGATCTATTACCGCTACTACGGCGCGAGCCTCGCCGAGATCGATCCGATCCAGATCATCCGCGAGGCGTTCCAGCTCATTTACTCGATGAACCTGCGGCTGCCGACGCGGTACCTGCTGCTCGACCGCACGATCGCGACGCTCGGCTCGGTCGGCGTCGAGCTTTATCCCGACTTCAACGTGTTCGAGGTCGCGAAGCCGTACGCCCGCGGGCTCATGCTCGACCGCTTCACCCCGGAGCGGATCGCTCGGCGGGCGCGACGCGACGCGTTCCAGTACGCGCACATCCTGCGCGAGGCGCCGCACCAGATCTACGAGATCCTCGAGGAGCTGCGCGACGGCCAGATCGAGGTCGGCTTCGTGCACAAGGGGCTCGAGGACTTCCTCGCCGATCTGCAGAAGGTGTTCAACCGACTCGTCGTCGCGCTCATCGTCACCGGCGGCCTTATCGGCTCGAGCCTGATCGGAATCTTCGCGAAGGCCGGGCCGCACTTTCTCGGCGTGAACGTCATCTCGATCATCGGGTTCGCCCTGTCGGCCGTGCTCGGCGTATGGCTCCTTTACGGCGTTGTTCGCAGCGGACGCCTCTGAGGTTGAAAGTGCTGCGCACTTTCAACCTGGTGAGGTTCCGCTTCGCTTATGGGTCTTGGCGACCGTTTTGTTCTGCGCGTGCGGTCGTGTCTTCGACAGGACCGCACGCTTAGGGCGGCTGTCGCGAACGAGGTTCGCGACAGCCCTCGATGGTGTAAGTGTTCGGAGCGTTCAAGGCTGCTCCGGACGCTTGTAGATGAAGCGTCACACTTTCGCGCGGAACGACATCTGGCGCGCGCACGTGCGCGTGGCTATGGTCGCCGCATGACCGCTCTCATGCTCGCCGAGCCGGAAGCGTCGGTGCGCGGCTTCCTCGCGCAGCAGCTCGCGAGCGACGGCTTCGACGTGCTCGCGTTCGAGCATCCGGACGAGCTTCCGCGCTCGGCCGAGCCGGACGTGCTCGTCCTCGGCGATCCGGCGTCGCTCGACCGCTGCCGCATCGGGAACTGCGCCGTCATCGTGATCGGCCGCGAAGGCACGACCGAGCGTGTGCGCGCGCTCGAGCACTGCGACGACTATCTGACGCGCCCGTTCGCGTACGAGGAGCTCGTCGCGCGCATCCGTGCGGTGCTCCGGCGGCGTTCGCCGCGCCCCGAGCTCGTCGACCTCGGCCAACTCGTCGTCGACCGGGCAGCGCGCCGTGTGCTCGTGCGCAGGCGGGAGGTGACGCTCGCGTCGAAGGAGTACGCACTCCTGCTGCGGATGGCGCAGGACCCCGACCGGGTGCTCACGCGCGAGCAGTTGCTGCGCGACGTGTGGGGCTACAGGACGTTCGTGCCCACCCGCACGGTCGAGTCCCATGCCTCCCGCGTGCGTTGCAAGCTGGCCGCGTCCGGACTCCCCGGCTGGATCGTCAACGTGTGGGGCGTGGGGTACAAGCTCCGTCCGACGACGGAGTGACCATGTGATGCATGCACGCACTCCTGTTCGTCATCAAGCTGCACACCACCATTCGCCTCAAGGAGCTGGCGGCAGCACTGATTGCGATCGCGGGCGCGCTGATGGTCCTCGGCTCGATGATGCCGATGGGCCGGCGCGGAAGCCAATGGTTCGCCGGGTTGGCGCTCGTCGTCGCAGGAGTCATCGCCGTCATCGCCCTCCACTGGGGCGCGAAGTAATCCTCTCGCGCTAGAGGATCGCGCCCTCGAGGCGCAGCAGCTGCTCCTTGCGGTGGAGCCCTCCGCCGTAGCCCGTGAGGCTGCCGTTCGCGCCGACGACGCGGTGGCACGGCAGGACGATCGGGACGGGGTTGCGGTTCATGACCGTGCCGACCGCCCGCGCCGCGCGCGGGTTGCCGGCACGCGCCGCGAGCGTGCCGTACGTCGTCGTCTCGCCGTAGCCGACGCGCGCGAGCTCGGAGAGGACGCGGAGATAGAAGTCCGGCTGGCCCCGCAGGTCGAGGTCGACGTCGAAGTCGCGGCGCCGTCCCTCGAGATACTCGTCGAGCTCCCGGTGGACGCGCTCGATCGGCTTCGTCGACCGCAGGACGCGCGAGCCGTACACGCGCGCGAGCAGCTCGAGCTCGCGCTCCGGGTTCGGGTCGAAGGTGATGCGGCAGAGGCCGCGGTCGGTGACGCCGACGAGCAGCGGCCCCATGGCCGTGTCGTCGAAGACGTCGTATGCGACGTCGAGCAGCCCCTCGGCGGCCGCGGCCGCGCGGAAGCGCTCGTCCAGGTCAGGGGTGAGGATCTCGGTCACTGCTTCTGCTCCTTTCGCAGGCGCCGCACACCGGCGGATGCCGCCTGGCGGGCGGCCGACTCGGTCGAGCCGAGCGCCTCGCCGATCTCGTCGTAGCCGAGGTCGTAGCCGTACCGGAGGACGACCGCGGCACGCTCCTTCTGCGGCAGGTCGTCCGTCAGCGGCGCGAGCTCCTCGTAAGCGGGGCGTCCGTCCTCGGTGACCAGCTCGGGCATCTCCCCCGTCGGGCGGCGCCGTCTGGCGCCGTCCAGCACGATGCGGCTCGCGATCGTCAGCGCCCAGGCGCGAAGATGCTCGCCGTGCTCGAGCCGGTCGTACGCGCGGAGTGCGCGGAGAAACGTCTCCTGGAACGCATCCTCGGCCCCGTCACGGCCGACCCGCCGCACGAGGAACCGGAACACCTCGGTCTTGTGGCTCTCGTAGAAGGTCTCGAAGGGCGGGACTGCGACGGCCATCGACACATGAAACGTACTCCGGGGCGAAGATGTGAGGTATGAGGGTCGCGGTCGTCGGACACGTGGAGTGGGTGCAGTTCGCGCGCGTCGAGCACGTGCCCAAGCCGGGGGAGATCACCTCCGCCTCCGAGGTCTGGGAGGAGCCGGCCGGCGGAGGCGCGGTGGCCGCGGTCCAGCTAGCGAATCTGAACGGGTCGGTCGACTTCTTCACCTCGCTCGGCGACGACGAGCTCGCGCAGCGGTCGCGCGAGCGGCTGACCGAGCTCGGCGTCACCGTCCATGCGGGCGAGGCGGGGCAGCCGCAGCGGCGCGCCTTCACGTTCGTCGACGAGAACGGCGAGCGGACGATCACGGTGCTCGGGCCGAAGCTCCGCCCATCCGGCAACGACGGCTCGCTGCCGTGGGAGGAGCTCTCGCAGTGCGACGCGGTCTACTTCACCGGCGGAGACGTCGCCGCCGTGCACGCAGCGCGGCGCGCGAAGGTGTTCGTCGCCACGTCGCGTGAGCTCGAGACGCTCCACCGCGCCGGGGTCGAGTTGGACGCGCTCATCGGCAGCGGCGACGACGCCGGCGAACGCTTCGACGCGATCGATCTCGAGCCGCCGCCGCGAGTGATCGTCAGCACCGCAGGACCGCTCGGTGGGTGGATCCGTCCCGGCGGCCCGTTCCGGGCCGCGCCGATCCCCGGGCCGGTCGAGGACGCCTACGGCTGCGGCGACTGCTTCGCCGCCGGCTTCACGTCCGGCCTTGGCGCCGGCATGCCCGTCGAGGAAGCGGCCGCGCTCGCAGCACGCTGTGGTGCGACCGTCCTCACCAGCCGCGGGCCGTACGAGCGTCAGCTCACTGCGGCGGACGTGGCTGCGGGATAGGCCCTTCGGGGCCGCCGACGGCGTTCGACCACATCAGCTGGATCGGGACGGTGCCGCTCCCGTCCGCGAGCTGGATCTCCTGCATGACGCGACTCAGGTCGCTGCCGGCTTCCTCCATCGGTATGTCGCCGATCTCACCGCCCCGCGGCGAGTACCAGCCGAGCAGCCGGTCGGCGTCCGGCGCCGAGCCGAGGCGGATCGCGTCCTCGACGTCGGGATCCGTGCGCGTCTCCTGCAGCTCGTGATACAGCGTCGCGCAGACGTTCTTCCACGGTTCGTCGAATGCGACGATGCCGTTGTCGCCGTCCGAGTACACGGAAACCGCGTAGTAGCGCTCGGTCCCGTTGACCTTGATCGAGCCGTGGTACCCGCCGAGGCCGTGCTTCGAGTCGACGTCGCCGGAATCGACGAGGACGGCGCCGTTGGGGAGGAGCACGCACGTGACCGACGGGCCGATGTTGAGGTCGGCCACGAGCGACTCGACGGCGTCGCGCCCGACCCGCGCCGGTAGCGGGCCCGGGTGGACGAGCGAGCCGGCGAACGTCGTCGTCACCTCGGTTCCCGGGAAGTACTGCGTGAGCACGTTGTTGAGGCCGCGGTCGCGCATGGCGGCGGAGAGCGCCTGGTCGAGCTGCGTCCGCTCGTCCGTGGCCCAGGTCCCCACGTAGACGAGCGTGTACCGCAGGTGCGGCAGCGTCCGGCCGCCGAAGAAGCGGAGGTCGAGCCCTGGGGCCGGCCCGAAGCCGGGAGCGAGGACGGCGCTGTGGTACGCGGCGGCCGCATCGGATCCCGGCCGGAGGACGACGTTGAGCGGTCCCTCGATGACGCGGTACGGGGTCTGTGTGGACATGTTCCGGCTCCTCTCGCTCGAGCCGCAGACCCTCGATGCCGCGGTCGCAGCGTACTGGCGGTCCCGGGCGGAGGCAAGTGGGCCGAAGGGTGGACAAGTGGGGCCTAGTGGTTTAGAGTGGGGGAAAGTGGAAGGGAAGGATCCGGCCCCGGAATGCTCCTCGGAACGCACGACCACACGATCGACGACAAGAGCCGGCTCACGCTCCCGGCGAAGTTCCGGCGCGAATTCGAGGGCGGCGTCGTCGTGACGCGCGGCCTGGACTCGTGCCTCGTCGCCTATCCACGGGACGAGTGGACGCGCAGCCAGAGCCGCATCGCCGACCTCGACCAGCTGAGCGGAGAGGCACGCACCCTGCAGCGCGTCGTCTACGCGAACGCCGTCGAGGGGGAGCTCGACAAGCAGGGCCGGATCGTCATCTCCGCACGGTTGCGGGAGTACGCCGGCCTCGAGCGCGACGTCGTCGTGGCCGGTGTCAACGACCACCTGGAGATCTGGGATCGCGCCGCCTGGCAGCGCGAGCTCGCCGATTCCGAAGGGAGGACGCGGGATGTTGCCGAACGTCTTGCAGCCCAGCGCGACTGATCACGTTCCCGTCCTCGCCGACGAGGTGCGCGAGTCCCTCGCCGTGCAGCCGGGCGACACCGTGATCGACGCGACCTTCGGCGCGGGAGGACACTCCGCGCTGCTCGCTGCCGATCTGCGCGGCCGCGGCAAGCTCATCGCGATCGACCGCGACCCGACCGTGCGCACGTACTTCGAGCGGCTCGAGCGCGGCAGCGGCGTGCAGGCGCGTCTCCTCCGCGGCGACTTCGGCGTCGTCCTTCCTCAGCTCGCGGACAACGGCGTGCAGGCCGACGCGATCCTCCTCGATCTCGGCGTGTCCTCGATGCAGCTCGACCGTCCGGAGCGCGGCTTCTCATACGCGACCGATGCGCCACTCGACATGCGGATGGACTCGTCCCAGGACTTCGACGCGCGCGCGCTCGTGAACGAGTGGCCCGAGAAGGAGCTCGTGACCATCTTCCGCCGCTATGGCGAGGAGCGGTACGCGCGCCAGATCGCGAAGGCGATCGTGCGTCGCCGCCGCGAGACGCCGTTCGAGCGGACGGGCGAGCTCGTGGACACGATCAAGGCGGCGATCCCGGCGCCTGCGCGCTTCGGCGAGGGCCATCCGGCGAAGCGGGTCTTCCAGGCGCTCCGCATCGCAGTCAACGACGAGCTGTCCTCGATCGAGGTCGCACTTCCGGCGGCGCTCGACATGCTGCGTCCCGGCGGCCGGCTCGCGGTCATCTCCTTCCACTCGCTCGAGGACCGGATCGTGAAGCACTTCCTGCGCGAGCGAGAGCGCGGCTGCACGTGCCCGCCCGACTTCCCTGTGTGCATCTGCGGCCACGAGCCCGAGCTCCGCGCGATCCAGCGCCGCCCGGTCCGGCCGAGCGAGGCCGAGGTGGCCGCGAACCCGCGCGCTGCGTCTGCGCGTCTCCGAGCTGCGATCAAGGCCGAGTAGATGGCCGCGGTCGACTGGTTCGCCGCGGAAGCGGTTGCAGCTCCGGTACCGGTTCGCCGCCGCCGCCCGGTTGCGGTTCCACGCACCCGCACGCGGACGCGCAAGCGGCAGCGTCGCGTCACCGCCGGCGTCATCTGGATCTCGGCGTTCGCCATCCTCCTCGCGGGCGTCGTCGCCGTCAACGTCGCCGTGCTCCGAGCGAACGTCGCCGTCAACAAGCTGGATAAGGAACAGGTCGACCTGCAGGCCCAGAATCAGGCGCTTTCGTCGCAGGTCTCGAGCTCGATCGCGTCGATCCGGATCGAGCAGACGGCGCGCCGGCTCGGCCTCGTGCCAGCCTCCGCAGCCGACACGAGCTACATCGACCTCAATAAGAGGTAGGACGTGAAGCGCGTCGTCAACTCGCGCATCCGTCTTCTGTTACTCGCGACGCTCATCGTCTTCGGCGGGCTCCTCGCGCGCGAGGCATGGATCGCCACCGTGCGCGCCGCACCGCTCGCGGCAATGGCAACGGCACAGACGAAGGCGACGGTCACGCTCCCGGCCGGACGCGGGACGATGTTCGACGCCGTCGGGACGCCGCTCGCGCTCGGCGAGCAGGCGACGACCGTGTACGTCGACCCGACCGCGGTCACGCGTCCACGCGCGGAGGCTGTCGTCGCGGCCCACCTACTGCGGATCAAGCGCGGCCCCGTGCTGGGCGCGCTGACGACGAAGGGCACGCACTTCGCCTTCGTCGAACGACAGGCGCCCGCCGCGCTCGCGACGCTGCTCGCGAAGAAGAACCTCCCGGGCTTTCACTTCTACGCCGAAGAGCGACGGACGTATCCCCAGGGCTCGGTCGCGGCGCAGGTGCTCGGGTTCGTCGGCACCGACAACAGCGGGCTGGCCGGCCTCGAGCTCGAGCTGAATCAGCAGCTCACCGGCAGTGCCGGCGAAGAGACGATCCTGCGCGATCCGTTCGGTCAGACGATCGACGTGCAGAGCGCCAAGGCGGCGAAGCCCGGCAAGGACGTCTTCCTCACCATCGACCACCGCATCCAGGCGAACGCGGAGCAGGTGCTGCGCGCGACGGTGGCCAAGTTCCACGCGAAGGACGCGACCGCGATCGTGCTCGACCCGCACACGGGCGGCGTGCTCGCGATGGCGACCGCGCCGGACTACAACGCGAACGCCTATCCGCAGGCGTTCGTGAAGGGGCTGACCGGCAACCGTGCGATCTCCGACGTGTACGAGCCGGGATCGGTGTTCAAGGTCGTCACCGTCGGGGGTGCGCTCGCGGACCACCTCGTCACGCCGCAGACGTCGTTCCTCCTTCCGTATTCGATCCGGGTTGCCGACCGCGTCGTCCACGACGCCGAGATTCGGCCGACCGAGCGGATGACGGTCGCGCAGATCCTGCAGCGGTCGTCCAACGTCGGCGCGGTCACGATCGCGCGCACGAAGCTGGGCGAGTCGCGGCTGAAGGAGTGGATCCGCCGCTTCGGCTTCGGCCAGCAGACCGGCATCGACTTCCCCGGCGAGAGCGCGGGCCTCCTGCCGGCCTACTGGTCGGGCTCGACCATCGGCAACGTGCCGATCGGCCAGGGCATCTCGGTGACAGCGATTCAGCTCGCGTCCGTCTACGCGGCGATCGCGAACGGCGGCCTGTGGATCCAGCCGCACCTCGTCGACCACATCCAGGGCGTTCCGACGCCGACCCCGACGACGCGGCGCATCCTGCCGCGCGGAGTCGACCGCGAGCTGCTCGCGATGCTCAAGGGCGTCGTCTCCGACGCAGGCACGGGCGCGGCCGCGGAGATCCCCGGCTACTCCGTCGCGGGCAAGACGGGCACGGCGCAGAAGCCGGGCCCGCACGGCTACATGCCGGGCCAGTACGACGCGACCTTCATCGGGATGGTGCCGGCGCGGTCGCCGCGCGTCGTCGTCCTCGTCACGGTCGACGAGCCGCGTGGCGCGTACTACGGCGGCGTCGTCGCAGCCCCCGCATTCGCGCAGATCGCCACGTTCGACCTCCAGTACCTCGAAGTTCCGCCCGACCAGCCCGTCAAGTAACCTCGGCGCGGGATGATGGAACTGGAGCGCCTCGCCGCTGCGCTCGGAGCGGCCGAGGTCGTCGGACGGGTGCCGGTTCAGGTGCTCGACCTCGTCTACGACGCACGGCACGCGACGCGCGGCTCGCTCTTCTTCTGCGTCCGGGGCGAGCACGCCGACGGGCACGACTTCGCGCCGCAGGCCGTCGCGAACGGCGCCGTGGCGCTCGTCGTCGAGCGGCGGCTCGAGCTCGACGTTCCGCAGCTCGTGGTGTCTGACACCAGGAGCGCGATGCCTGTGGCGGCGGACGAGTTCTTCGGCCGCCCGACGGAGGAGTTGCAGGTTGCGGGCGTCACCGGGACGAGCGGAAAGACGACGACCTCGTTCCTGCTGTACGCGATCCTCGCTGCGGCGGGACGCCGGCCGGGCCTGCTCGGGACGGTGGAGGCGCGCGTCGGGGGAGAACGGCGCGGCGTCGAGCGCACGACGCCGGAGGCGATCGACCTGCAGCGCACGTTCCGCGAGATGCTCGAAGCGGGCGACCGCTCGTGCGCGATGGAGGCGTCGTCGCACGCGTCGGAGCTGCACCGGCTCGACCGCGTGCGCTTCGCCGTCCTCATCTTCACGAACCTGAGCCAGGACCACCTCGACTTCCACGGCGACATGGAGTCGTACTTCCAGGCGAAGCGACGACTGTTCGCGGACGGCGTTCCGGCGGTCGTCAACGTCGGCGACGAGTACGGGCGCCGCCTCGCCGCCGAGCTCCCCGGCGCGATCACGTTCAGCGGCGACGATGCGGGGGCCCTCGAGGGAATCGATCTCAAGCTGCGCGGGCGCTTCAACGTCGAGAACGCGCTCGGCGCGCTCCAGGCCGCGCGGGCGCTGGGGATCGGGGACGAGGCGATCAAGCGCGGGATCCAGTCGGTGCGCGGCGTCCCCGGTCGCTTCGAATCCGTCGACGAGGGTCAGCCGTTCACGGTGATCGTGGACTACGCGCACAAGCCCGACGCGCTCGAGAAGGTGCTGCGCGCCGCGCGCGAGCTGGCAGCAGGGCGGGTGATCGTCGTCGTCGGCGCGGGCGGCGACCGCGACCGGGGCAAGCGACCGCTGATGGGGCGCATCGCCTCCGAGCTCGCGGACGTCGCGATCGTGACCTCGGACAACCCGCGGAGCGAGGATCCACTCGCGATCATCGATGCCATCGTCGCTGGAGCTGCCGGCGACGTCGAGGTCGAGCCCGATCGCGCAGCCGCGATCGCTCGCGCGGTCGAGCTCGCGCGCGAGGGCGACGTCGTCGTCATCGCCGGCAAGGGCGCGGAGCAAGGCCAGGAGTTCGCCGACCGAACGATCCCGTTCGACGATCGCGACGCTGCCCGTCACGCATTGCAGGGAGCGCGTACCTGATCCCGCTGTCCACTGCGGCGCTGCGTGAGCTCGGCAGGCTCGACTCCGACGCGGAGGAGGTCACGGGCGTGCAGATCGACTCGCGCCGGGTGCGCCCGGGCGACCTGTTCGTCGCCGTCCGGGGCGGCGTCGCATACCTCGACGATGCGCGTGCGAACGGCGCGGCCGCGACGCTCGTGCCCGACGATGCCGTCGCGGCGCTCGCCGCGATCGGCCGCACGGTGCGGGAGCGGATCGCCGTCCCGGTCGTCGCGATCACCGGCTCGGTGGGCAAGACCTCGACGAAGGACATCCTCACGGCCCTGCTTCGGCAGCAGGCGAACGTCGTTGCCGCCGAGGACGGATACAACAACGAGCTCGGCCTGCCGCTCACCCTCTGCCGCGTCGAGGCCGACACGGACGTCGTCGTCACGGAGATGGGGATGCGCGGCCTGGGCCAGCTCCGCGCGCTCGCCGAGATCGCGCGCCCGAACATCGGCGTCATCACGTCGATCGCGCCTGTGCACATCGAGCTGCTCGGCAGCATCGAGAACATCGCGCGCGCGAAGGCGGAGCTGCTCGAGCACGTCGAGGTGGCCGTCCTTCCCGAGCATGCGCCCGAGCTCGAGCCGTTCGTGCCGGCGGGGATCGACGTCCGCCGGTTCGGCGAGCCCGAGGTGCAGATCCGCAACGGTCGCGCCGTCGTCGACGGCGTCGAGTTCTCGTTCAGCGCGCGCCACCAGGCGGCGAACGCGGCCGCCGCGCTCGCCACGCTCGACGCGCTCGGCTATCCGAGGCCGGCGGCTCCGGTCGAGGTCGAGTTCTCGCGCTGGCGCTCGCAGGAGCACGAGTTGCCCGGCGGCGGCCTCCTCATCAACGACGCGTGGAACGCGAATCCGGTCGCGATGGAGGCCGCGATCGCGCATCTCCAGGAGCGTGCGGCCGGCCGTCGGACGGTCGCGATCCTCGGCGACATGGCCGAGCTCGGGCCCGACGCTCCGCGGTACCACGAGGAGATCGGGCGCGCAGCAGGAACGCTTGCGCTCGTGATCGGAGTCGGCGAGCTGGCCCGGGGCTATGACCCGGATGCGTGGGCGCCCACGGCCGCGGAGGCGGTCGCGGTCGCGCGCGAGCTCGTCCGGCCGGGGGACGCCGTTCTCGTGAAAGGCTCGCGCTCCGTGGGACTGGAGATCGTGGCCGAGGCGCTCAGTGAGTAGGGTCCTCGTCGCAGCGCTCGTCGCGCTCATCGTCTCGATCGCGATCGGGCCTCGATTCATCGAGTTCCTCCGGCGCAACGAGTTCGGCCAGCACATCCGCGAGGACGGGCCCGAGCATCACGTCGCGAAGCAGGGGACGCCGACGATGGGCGGCCTGCTCATCCTCTTCGCGGCGACGGTCGGCTTCCTGCCCGTGAGCCACTTCCGCCTGCAGTCGCTGACGATCCTGTTCGGGACGCTCGCATGCGGCGCGATCGGGTTCCTCGACGACTTCACCAAGCTCACACATCGCCGCTCGCTCGGTCTGCGCGGCCGGTGGAAGATGCTGCTCCTCGCAGCGGTGACGGTGGTGATCGCGATCGTCGCGCGCCATCTCCACCTCAGCACCGACGTCTATATCCCGGTCGTGAACGTCGCCGTCCCGCTCTCGTGGGGCTGGTATCCGTTCCTCTTCCTCATCATCGCGGGAGCGTCGAACGGGACGAATCTCGCCGACGGCGTCGACGGCCTCGCCGCCGGTACGGGGATCATCGCGCTCTTCACCTTCATGGCGATGATGGTCGTCTCGTACGTTCGCTCGAGCCCGATCCCCGCACACCGCAACTTGACGAAGCTCGACATCGCCATCATCGGCGCGGCGCTCATCGGCGGGATGGTCGGGTTCCTCTGGTACAACGCCTTCCCGGCCGAGGTGATCATGGGCGACACCGGCTCGATGGCGCTCGGCGGCGCGCTCGCGACGTTCGCGATCATGACGAAGACGGAGGTGCTGCTTCTGTTCATCGGCGGCATCTACGTCATCGAGGCGCTGTCGGTGATCATCCAGGTGGCGTCGTTCAAGTACCTCAGACGTCGCGTGTTCCTGATGGCGCCCATCCACCACCACTTCGAGATGAAGGCGTGGTCGGAGACGAAGATCATGGTGCGCTTCTGGATCGTCGCGGGCATCCTCTGCTCCGCCGGCTTCGCGCTCTTCTACCGCTACTACTTCGCGCAGAGGTGAGCGGCGTGATCTGCGTGCTCGGCGCCGAGGCGGCCCGCGGG
>DASYFU010000122.1:0-13763 GCA_036498225.1 Gaiellaceae bacterium
CCGGCGCTCCGCATCGCTCAGGAGCGGTATGGCTGGCTGTCGCGCGAAGCGTTCGAGCAGGTCGCCGACGCGCTCGACCTGACGCCCGCGTACTGCATGTCGGTCGCGAGCTTCTACGACATGTTCAACCTCGAGCCGACGGGCCGGCACATGGTCGAGGTGTGCACGAACGTCTGCTGCGGGCTCGTGAACGCGCAGGCCGTGCTCGAGGCGTTCGAGCGCGAGCTCGACGTCAGGCCCGGCGAGACGACGGCCGACGGCGAGATCACGCTGCGCGCCGTCGAGTGCCTCGGCGGCTGCGCGACGCCGACGATCGTCGCCGTCGACCACCGCTACCGGCAGTCGGTCACGCCGGAGGACGTTCCGTCGATCGTCCAGGAGATCCGCAATGGCAATTGACGCGCAGCCCGCGCTCGTCCTCGGCGGCGCGGTCGAAGAGCCGCTACGCGATCTCGCCTCGTACCGCGCCGTCGGCGGGTACGCGCAGCTCGAGCGTGCGCGGTCGCTGACGCCGCAGCAGGTGATCGAGGAGCTCATCGCCTCCAACCTGCGCGGCCGCGGCGGCGCGTTCTTCCCGACCGGCCGCAAGGCGAGCTTCATCCCGTCGCCGGACAAGGTGGCGAAGCCGATCTACATCACCGTCAACGCCGACGAGTCCGAGCCCGGGACGTTCAAGGACCGGGAGATCATGCTGCGCGTCCCGCACCGCCTCGTCGAGGGCTGCCTCATCGCGGCGCACGCCATCCAGTCGCAGTTCGTCTTCATCTACATCCGCGGCGAGTACTCGGCCGAGTACGCGATCCTCCAGGCGGCGGTGGACGAGGCAGGCGCGGCGGGGCTGCTCAGCGACGTCCAGCTCGTCGTGCACCGCGGCGCCGGCGCGTACATCTGCGGCGAGGAGACCGCGTTGCTCGAGTCGCTCGAGGGCAAGCGCGGCCAGCCGCGCTCGAAGCCGCCGTTCCCGGCGATCGAGGGTCTGTACGCGTCGCCGACGCTCATCAACAACGTCGAGACGATCACGACCATCCCCGTCGTGCTCCAGGTCGGGCCGGAGGAGTTCGCGAAGATCGGCGTCCCGCCCGACTCGACCGGCACGCGCGTCTTCTGCCTCTCTGGCAACGTCGTACGCCCTGGCGCGTACGAGCGCCCCCACGGCATCACCGTGCGCGAGCTCATCTACGACGTCGGCGGCGGCATCGCCGGTGGTCGCGAGCTCAAGGCAGTCATGGTCGGCGGCTCCTCGTTCCCGGTAATGACGCCGGACGAGGTCGACACGAAGCTGGACGCGACGTCGCTCGGCCAGAAGGGGCTCTTCATCGGCTCGGGCGTCGTCACGGCGATCGACGACCGCGCGTGCATCGTGCAGTTCGCGCTGCGCGTCGCGCAGTTCTACATGCACGAGTCGTGCGGGAAGTGCACGCCGTGCCGCGTCGGGACGCGCTGGCTCGTGCAGCTGCTGCGGGCCGTCGAGAACGGCACGGCCGACGAGCGCGACCTCGAGCTCCTGCTCGACGTGTGCGACCGGATCATCGGCAAGTGCCTGTGCGTGCTCGGCGACTCGGCCGCGATGCCGGTCGCGAGCTGCGTGACGAAGTTCCGCGACGAGTTCCACGCACACCTCGAGCACGGCGGCTGCCCGTTCGGCGCCGACTCGTCGCTCGACCGGCTGTTCGCGCCCGTCGACCAGCACGCGCACGTGACGGTGCCCGCATGAGCGCCGATCTCGTCCGGGTGGTCGTCGACGAGCGCGAGGTACACGTTCCGAAGGGAACGGGCCTCGTCGAGACCGCGCTCGCCGCGGGTGTCGAGATCCCCGTGTTCTGTTACGAGCCGCGCCTCGGCGCGCCGGTCGGCGCCTGCCGCATGTGTCTCGTCGAGATCGAGGGCAACCCGAAGCTCCAGGCCGCGTGCACGCTCACGGCGATCGACGGCATGGTCGTTCGCACCGCGCGCAGCTCCGACAAGGCGGCCGACGGTCAGAACGCGACGCTCGAGTTCATCCTCGTCAACCACCCGCTCGACTGCCCCGTCTGCGACAAGGGCGGCGAGTGCCCGCTTCAGGACCTCACGTTCCGGTACGGCCCCGGCAACACGCGCATGAACTTCGAGAAGGTCACGTTCGAGAAGCCGATCCCCATCTCGCCGACGATCTCGCTCGACCGCGAGCGCTGCATCCTCTGTTACCGGTGCACGCGCTTCAGCTCCGACGTGAGCGAGGACAACCAGCTCGTTGCGCGCAACCGCGGCGCGATGTCCGTCATCACGACGTTCGAGGACGAGCCGTACAGCGGCCCGTTCACCGGCAACGTCACGGAGCTCTGTCCCGTCGGCGCGCTGCTGCCGACGCAGTACCGCTTCGAGGGCCGCCCGTGGGAGATCCAGAACGTGCCGACGGTCTGCGGCATGTGCTCCGTCGGCTGCAACGTGAATGCGACCGTGCGCGAGGGCAAGGTCAAGCGGATCCTGTCGCGCAACCACCCCGAGGTCGACGAGGGCTGGATCTGCGACAAGGGCCGCTTCGGCTTCGCACACCTGCGCGCCGAGGACCGCATCGTCGATCCGATCAAGCGAATCCGGATGCACGGCTTCGAGAACGTGTCGTGGGACGAGGCGGTCGACGAGGCCGAGCGGCTCTTGCGCGCCGCCCGCGGACGCGTCGTCGTCGCGCTCTCCGGCTCGGAGACGGTCGAGCAGGCGTACGGGCTCGCAAAGCTCGTGCGTGTCGGCCTCGACTCGCACGAGGCGATGCTGCCGGAGGAGGTCTCGCCCGCGCTCGACGCCTATCGCGCGCCGTTGTCCTCGATCGGCGATGCGGACGTCGTCGCGGTACTCGGCGACGTCCCGCTCGAGCAGAGCGCGCCGATCGTCGACCTGTGGGTGCGCGCGGCGCGGCGGAAGGGCGCACGGGTTATCACGGATCTCGACGAGAAGGCCGTGCGAGACGCGCAGCAGCCGGTGCTCATCTGGTCCGGCCCCGGCGGCCGCGGCGGCGCGACGGTCGCGGCGCACGCCGAGCGCCTCGGCGTGAAGAGCGCATTCTTCGTCCCCACCACGCCGAACGGGCGCGGCGTCGCCGACGCGTGGGCCGCGTGCTGCGACGACGAGCCCGCCGACCTCGAGGCCGTCGGGCTGCTGATCGTGTCCGGCGACGAGGCGGCGAACGACCCGAACGTCCGAGCGCTCGCCGAGAAGGCCGAGTCGGTCATCGCCATCTCGATGTTCCACAGCCTCGTCGCCGGCTGGGCCGACCTCGTCCTCCCGGGAACGAGCTACCTCGAGCGGGACGGCACATACGTCAACCTCGAAGGGCGCCTGCAGCGGCTGCGCCGCTCGGCCATTCCGCCCGCCCCGGACGAGCTCGCCTGGATCTCGCAGCTCGCCTCGCGCTTCGACGTCGAGCTGGCGCCGCACGCGCCGATGGTCTTCGCCGAGCTGTCGGAGCGGATCTACGGCGGCCTCTCGTTCGGCGAGGTCGGCGAGCGCGCACCGCTGCGCACGTACGCCGGAGCGCCTGCGCACGTCGAGGCGCCGCCGCTGCCGGAACCCGAGGTCAAGGGCGAGGGACTGCGTCTCGTCTCGTACAAGCCGCTCTTCTCCGGCCCAGCGGTCGAGCGCGTCGAGGAGCTGCAGTTCCAGCGGCCGCGCGCCGAGGTCGAGCTCGCACGCGACGACGCGCGGACGCGCGGCATCGCGAACGGCCAGACGGTCACCGTCTCCCACAACGGCACGTCGGTGCAGCTCCGCGCGCGGATCGCGAAGGACCTGCACACCGGCGTCGTGCGCATCGCGCGCGAGTACGCCGGCGACCTGCGCGGCACGGTGGAGGTGAAGGCGTAGTGGAGCCCTGGTGGATCTCGCTCATCAAGGCGGCGATCATCGTGAACCTCGTCATGGTCACGTTCGCGTACCTGACGTGGCTCGAGCGCAAGGGCCTCGGCCGCCTGCAGAACCGCTACGGCCCGAACCGTGCGGGCCCGTTCGGCCTGCTGCAGCCGATCGCCGATCTCGTGAAGCTCGTTCGGAAGGAGGCGTTCGCGCCGTCCAGCGCGATCGTGATCCCGTACATCCTCGCGCCGATCGTCTCCATGTTCACCGCGCTTGCCGCGTTCTCGGTGATCCCGTGGGGATCGGGCTGGCGGATCTACCACTGGAACGTCACCGGTGAGGTCGTGAACGTCCCGATCTCGCTGCTGCTGATCTTCGCGCTCGGCTCGATCGGCATCTACGGCTTCATCGTCGGCGGCTGGGCGTCGGAGTCGAAGTTCTCGCTCCTCGGATCGATGCGCACGTGCGCGCAGCTCGTGTCGTACGAGGTGTCGCTCGCGCTGAGCGTGCTCGGCGTCGTCATCCTCGGGCGCTCGCTGTCACTCGTCGACATCGTCCACCGGCAGGGCACGACGCTGCCGTTCGTCGTCCCGCAGTTCGTCGGCATGCTCGTCTTCTTCTTCGCGGGCATCGCGGAGACGAGCCGCGCGCCGTTCGACTTGCCGGAGGCGGAGCAGGAGCTGGTCGCCGGCTACCACACCGAGTACTCCGGCATGCGCTGGGGCCTCTTCCAGACGGCCGAGTACATCAACCTGATCACGCTCTCCGGGTTGATGGTCACGCTCTTCTTCTCCGGCTGGCACGGCCCGTGGAACCTCGGCCCGCTCTGGTTCGTGCTCAAGCTGCTCGGCGTCCTCTTCGGCTTCATCTGGCTGCGCGCGACGCTGCCGCGCCTGCGCTACGACCAGCTGATGAAGTTCGGCTGGAAGGTGCTGCTCCCCGTTGCGACGGCGAACGCCGTCATCACCGCGCTCGTGGTGGTGGCGACGTGAGCCCGCAGCCCATGTCCACGCTCAAGGGCTTCGGCGTCACCTTCAAGCAGATCCTGAAGGGGCCGGTCACGACGCAGTACCCGGAGGAGCGCCGGCCGCTGTATCCGCGCTTCCGCGGACGCCATCGTCTGTGGACGCACGCGAACGGGCTGGAGAAGTGCGTCGGCTGCTCGCTGTGCGCGGCCGCGTGCCCGGCGGACTGCATCCGCGTCGTCGCCGCGGAGAACACGCCCGAGAACCGCGTCTCTGCGGGCGAGCGATACGCGCGCATCTACGAGATCAACATGAGCCGCTGCATCTTCTGCGGCTACTGCGAGCTCGCGTGCCCGTTCGATGCGATCACGCTCGGCAACGAGTACGAGATCTCCGAGTACAACCGCGACGACCAGATCTACACGAAGGACATGCTCCTCGCCGAGCCCGTGAAGAAGACCCCGATCGAGGACCCGGCGATCTTCGACACGCCGATCCCCTTCTACAAGTCCGGCTCGTGATCCTCGCCTCGGCCGGCAACATCGTCGTCTGGATGGTCTGGGTCGGAGCCGGCTTCGCCTGCCTCGCGTCCGGGATCGCCGTCGTGTCGTTCTCGAACCCGTTCTATTCCGCGCTGTCGCTGATCGGGAACCTCGGATCGCTCGCAGTCCTCTACCTGCTGCTGTCGGCGGAGTTCGTCGCCGCGGCGCAGGTGCTCGTCTATGCGGGCGCCGTGATGGTGATGTTCCTCTTCGTCATCGCCTACGTCGGCCCGCGCGTCGAGACGCCCTGGGCGGGCGCGCCGAGCTGGCAGGCGGTCGGCGCGTGCCTCGCCGCGGGCTCGATCTTCCTCGAGATCATCGTCGCGGTCGCGCTGAAGGCCGGCGGCAGCTTGAGCCACTCGGATCACATCAACGCGACGTTCGGCACGCCGGGCTGGATCGGTCGGCTGTTCCTCACCGACCACCTGCTCGCGTTCGAGATCACGTCGATCGTGCTGCTCATCGCCGCCGTCGGCGGCGTCATCCTCGGTGCGCATACCCGGAGGGCAAGCTGATGCTCGGCCCGGGCGTTGCGTGGTACCTCTGCGTCGCCGCGTTCCTCTTCGGGACGGGAGCGCTCGGCGTCATCGTCCGGCGCAACCCGATCATCGTCCTGCTCTCGCTGGAGATCATGCTCAACGGCGGCAATCTCGCGCTCATCGCGGTCGCGCGGCACGCGGGCAACGGCGCCGGGCAGATCTTCGCGCTCGCGGTGATGGCGGTCGCCGCGTCGGAGGTGTGCGTCGGCCTCGGCCTGGTCGTCGCGATCAACCGCAAGCGGCTCGCCCTCGACGTCGACAAGCTCTCGGAGCTGCGCGGATGACGACCGGAGCATGGCTGTGCCTGTTCGCGCCGCTCCTCGGGACGGTGCTCATCCTCGTCGGCGGCACGCGCATCCCGCGCGTCGTGGCCGGCTGGATCTCGACGACGAGCGTGTTCGTCGCGTTCGCCGGCGCGCTCTGGTCGTTCTTCGCACTGCGCTCCGCGAGCGGCCACATCGGGCGCATCACGACGGCGTGGACGTGGCTCCAGGCGGGCAACTTCAAGGTCGGCCTGAGCCTGCTCGTCGATCCGCTCAGCACGATGATGATGCTGATCGTCGCCGGCGTGGGCGGCTTGATCGTTCTCTACTCGATCGGCTACATGGACGGCGACGACGAGGAGCGGCGCTACTTCGCGTACATCTCGTTCTTCGTCTTCTCGATGCTCATGCTCGTCGAGGGCGGCAACCTCCTGCTCCTCCTCATCGGGTGGGGCCTCGTCGGCCTCTCGTCGTACCTCCTGATCGGCTTCTGGCACGACCGTCCCTCGGCTGTGGCGGCCGCGAAGAAGGCCTTCGTCATGAACGCGTTCGGCGACGCGACGATGGCGCTCGCGTTCTTCGTCCTCATCGCGCATTCGCACTCGCTCGAATTCGGGGCGTCGTTCGCGACGGCAGGGCAGCTCTCGCCGACCGCGGTCAACCTCGTCGCCCTCGGCCTGCTCGGCGGGGCGGCCGCCAAGTCGGCGCAGATCCCGCTGCACACGTGGCTTCCCGACGCGATGGAAGGCCCCACGCCGGTCAGCGCGCTCATCCATGCCGCGACGATGGTGACCGCGGGCGTATACCTGATCGCACGCACGCATCCGATCTTCGAGCAGGCGCGCACGGTCGAGCTCGTCGCCGCCGGCATGGGGACGCTCACACTGGTCGTCGCGGGACTGATCGCGCTCGTCCAGACGGACATCAAGCGCGTGATCGCGTACTCGACGATGTCGCAGATCGGCTACATGTTCCTCGGCGCGGGCGTCGGCGCGTACTCGAGCGGGATGTTCCACCTCATGACGCACGCGTTCTTCAAGGCGCTGCTCTTCATGACCGCCGGGCTCGTCATCCACGCGCTCGCGGACGAGCAGGACATCCGCAAGATGCGCGGCATCGGCGCGCTCATGCCGTGGACGCGGTGGGCCTTCCTCGCAGGCGCGCTCGCGCTCGTCGGCGTGCCGCCCTTCTCCGGCTTCTTCTCGAAGGATTCGATCATCGCCGCCGCACTGCACGACCACTGGTACGGCGTCGTGCTGGCGATCGCCGCGCTCTTCGGCGCATTCCTCACCGGCCTCTACACGTTCCGCCTCTACTTCATCGTCTTCCCGGGCGAGCCGAGCGCGTTCGTGCGCGAGCACTACCACGCGCACCACGGCAAGGAAGGGCCGCTGACGATGCTCGTTCCGGTCGGCATCCTCGCGGTGCTCGCCGTCATCGGCGGCTGGATCCAGTTCGCGCCGGTCTGGCACCCGCTCACGACCTGGCTCGAGCCGGCGGCGCGGACGCTCGGCGTCGCGGCGCCGACGAACACGCAGGAGGCGATCGCGTCGGTCGCGGCAGTCCTCCTCGGGCTCGCGGGCATCGGCGTCGCGTACGCGCTGTACGGAACCGGCCGGCTCGCTGTTCCGAAGCTGCCCGCCGTGCAGCGCGCACTCGAGCACAAGCTCTACTTCGACGAGGCGTACGACGCGCTCTTCTACCGGCCGGCCGCCGCGTTCGCGTCGTGGCTGCGTCGCGACTTCGAGGAGCCCGTCATCCTCGCGACCGGGCCCGATCTCGGCGACAGCGCGCTCGAGGTCGGCGAGGGCGTCCGTCGGCTCCAGACCGGCCTCCTGCGCACGTACGTCCTCTTCCTCGGAACGGGCGTCGCGATCGTCGGCGTCGTCTTCATGGCGGTTCGATGACGACGTCCTCGATCACCTCGCTCCTCATCTGGCTGCCGATCGCCGCCGCGATCGCGCTGTGGATCCTGCCGCTCTCCCGCTACGCGATCGGGAGCCTCGCGGTGCTCGTGTCGCTCGTCGAGGTCGGCTTCTGGATCGAGCAGGCGGCGCGCTTCGACTTCGCGCGCCACGGCCTGCAGTTCTCGCAGCGCACGCCGTGGATCAAGGACCTGCACGTCTCGTACCACGTCGGCGAATACGGCTTCTCGCTCTGGCTCGTCGGGCTCACCGTGATCGCGATGGCCGCGTGCATCGGCTACGGCTTCTGGGTCGGACGCGATCGTCCACGCGCCTACTTCGGGCTGATGCTCATGCTCACCGGCTCGACGGTCGGCGTCTTCGTCTCGCAGGACATGCTGCTCTTCTACGCCTTCTTCGAGGCGATGCTCATCCCGCTGTACATCCTCATCGGGGTGTGGGGCGGCGCCGCCCGGATGGGAGCGACGATCAAGCTCCTCATCTACACGATGACGGGCTCGCTCGTCATGCTCGCAGCGATCATCGTGTACGGGCTGAAGGTCGGCACGTTCGACCTCGTCGACGCGCCGCCGAGCGCCAGCCGCTGGCTCTTCCTCGGCTTCATGCTCGCGTTCGCGATCAAGGCGCCGCTCTTCCCGTTCCACGGGTGGCTGCCCGACGCGTACCGCGAGGCGCCGCCGGAGGTGACCGCGGTTCTCTCCGGCGTGATCGCAAAGGCGGGGACGTACGGGATGCTGCGCATCGCGCTGACGAAGTTCCCCGAGCCGTCGAGCTATTACCGCACCGTCGTCCTCGCGCTCGGTGCGGCCGCGCTCGTGTACGGGTCGCTGCTCGCATTCCGCGCGGCCGACTTCCGCGGCGTCGTGGCGTACTCGTCGATGGCGCAGTCCGGTCTCATCACCATCGGCCTCTTCTCCGGGACGAACATCGGATTCGACGGAGCCGTCCTGCAAATGGTCGCGCACGGCCTCATCTCGTGCTCGCTGTTCCTCATCGCGGGGACGGTCGAGCAACGGACGACGACGGGCGAGTTCGCGCGACTGGGCGGGATGGCGAGAGGCCGGCCCGCGCTCGCGACGCTGCTCATGACCGTCGGCGTGATCTCCCTCGCCGTGCCCGGATCCGCCGCATTTGCAGGAGAGCTCCTCATCCTCGCGGGCGCGTACCAGCGCGCCTGGTGGTGGGCCGCGATCGGCGCAACGGGGATCGTGCTCGCCGCGATGTACATGCTGCGGCTCATCTCCGCGGTGCTGCACGAGGCGCGCGGCCCCGCAGTGCCCGACGCAGCGCTCGACCTGCGTGCCGGCGAGCTCGCGCTCGTCGTGCCGCTCGTCGCCGCGCTCCTCGTCCTCTCCGCGTGGCCTGCGGGCATCTCGCACCACTCGTTCGCCGGCGACGCGCCCGTGCAGGCCGTGCAGGGGCAGTTCAAGTGATCCACACACCGCACATCGACTGGTTCTCGATCTCGACGATCCTCGTCCTGATCGGCGGGTCGTTCATCGCGCTTCTCAGCGCGGTGCTCGTCCCAAGCTCGTGGCGCCGCACGGTGTCTGTCGCCATCGCCGCGCTGACCGCGACCGGCGGCATCGTCACGTCGATCTGGCTGTACGTCGACAGCGCGAGCGGGCACCGCGTGATCGCAGACAGCTTCTACCGCGACCGCTGGACGGCGCTCTCGCAGGTGTTCATCTGCGCGATCGCGCTCGCAACCGTGCTCGTCGGCGCCGAGCGGATGCGGGCGCACGAGTCGGAGTTCTACGCGCTCCTCCTCGCGTCGACCGCGGGCATGGCGTTCTTCGTCGGCGCCGCCAACCTGATGACGCTGTTCCTCTCGCTCGAGTGGTTCTCCATCGCGCTGTACGTCCTGTGCGCGATCGACTACGAGCTGGAAGGGTCGCTCGAGGCGGGGCTCAAGTATCTCGTCGTCGGATCGTTCGGCTCCGCGGCGCTGCTGTTCGGCTCCGCGCTCGTGTACGGCGCGACGAACCACATCGGCTTCGTCGAGATCGCGGCCGCGGCGCAGTCGCACAACGTGCTGCTCGTCCTGGGGCTGGCGATGATCATCGCCGGCCTCGCCTTCAAGTCGTCCGCCGCGCCGTTCCACATGTGGACGCCGGACGTCTACCAGGGCGCGCCAACGACCGTGACGGCGTTCATGTCGGCGGCGACGAAGGTTGCGGCGTTCGCGCTGACGCTCCGGGTGATGCGGACGGCGTTCCCGCAGGAGGCGCACCTGTGGACGTGGGCGTTCGCCGGCATCGCTGTCGCGTCACTCGTCATCGGCAACCTCGCCGCGCTCGTGCAGACCGACGTGAAGCGGATGCTCGCGTACTCGTCCATCTCGCACGCAGGCTTCATCCTCATCGGCCTCGCCACCGGTACGGCGCTCGGCGGGCGTGCGGTCATGTACTACCTCATCCCGTATTCGGCGATGGCGTTCGGCTCGTTCGCAGTCGTCGCAGCGCGCGAGCGGGAGCTCGGGACGCGCGTCACGCTCCAGAACCTCGCCGGCTTCGGCTGGGAACAGCCGTTCCTCGGCGTCGCCATGTGGTTCTTCATGTTCGGCTTCGCCGGACTGCCGCTCGGCGGCGGCTTCCTCGGCAAGTTCTACGTCCTGTCGGCGGCGTACGACCACGGCTGGACGTGGCTCGTGATCGTCGGCGTGCTGGCGACGCTCGTCAGCCTCTACTACTACCTCGGCGTCGTGCGGGCGATCTACATGCGTGGGCCCGAGCTCGCCGTCGCCGGCGGCTCACCGCCGCGCGAAACATTGCTCCAGCTCGCCGTCGGGGCGGCCCTCGTCGTCTCGGTTGGCTCGCTTATCGCCGTCGGGCCGCTGATCACGCTTGCGCGGCATGCCGCGGCGGCCTTGCCGTTCTGACCGACCGCAGCGGCTCGAGCACCCAGAGGAGCCCCGGAATCCCGTAGCAGAGCAGCGCCATCACGATCGAGCTGACGGCGAGTACGGGCACGTGGCCGCCGACGGCTGCGCTCTCGCGGACGGCCGAGCCGAGGACGAGCAGGACGAGTGCGAGCGATGCCGTGGCGCCCCCGAGGGCACCCTCGCCCGCGAGCGCGTCGCTGATGGCGGCGAAGGCGACGGCCGCGGCCGCCGGAAGAGCGGCGAGAACGAGCCAAAAGGCGAGACTGTGGGCTCCGGCGACATCGGCGAGCAATGCGGCGAACGCGATGCACGGCGCAAGCAAGCGGGAGCCCATCCATGAGAGGTTCGGTGCCGCGCCGGACGGTCCTTCCCCGTTAGCCTGCCGCCCATGGAACTCACATGGCTCGGACACGGATCGTTTCGCTTCGACACCGGCGGCGGAACGCGGGTCTACGTCGACCCGTTCCTGACGCACAACCCGAAATGCCCGGACGACGAGAAGACGCCGGAGCGCGTCGACGTGATCGCGGTCACGCATGGCCACGGCGACCACGTCGAGAACCTCGTCGAGCTGCAAAAGAAACACGGCGCGCCCGTCGTCGCGATGATCGAGATCGGCGACTGGCTCGTGAGCAAGCACGGCGTCGACGAGGGAAAGGCGCAGTGCGGCAACAAGGGCGGGAGCACCGAGGCCGGAGGCGTTCGCTTCACCCTCGTGGGAGCGCAGCACTCGAGCTCACTGCCCGACGGCTCGTATGGAGGCGAGGCCGCAGGCATCGTCGCCGAGGCCGACGGCAAGACAGTCTACTTCGCCGGCGACACGGACGTGTTCGGCGACATGGCGCTCATCGGACGGCTCTACGAGCCCGACCTCGCGGTCCTTCCGATCGGCGACTTCTACACGATGGGCCCCAGGCAGGCTGCGCTCGCACTCGAACTGCTGGGCGTGAAGCGGTGTCTCCCGTGCCACTACGGGACGTTCCCCGTGCTGACGGGGACTCCCGCCGAGCTGAAGAAGCTCGCGCCGAACGTCACCGTGGAGGACCTCGAGCCGGGCGATTCGATCACGGTATGAGGGAGCGCTGGTTCGGCGCGACCGGCAGGCGCGTGCCCGAGCTCGCGCTCGAAGGGGAGGTGGACGTCGAAGGGGCGCTCGTCCTCGACGCCCCCGACCCCGATGCGTTGCGGCGCGCGTTCGACGATGGAACACCCATCGTCGTGCGCGCGTCGGCGGCGGACGGGGTGAAGGCCGCGCTCGCGCGGCCTGAGGTGTCGTGCGTGCTCGTGCCTTCGGATCGGCGCGACCTGCTCGAGCTCGACCTCACCGAGCTCACGTACGGATGACGTACTCCATCGTCGCGCGGGACGGGAACCGGTGGGGCGTCGCCGTCCAGTCGAAGTTCCTCGCAGTCGGCTCCGTCGTCTCGTGGGCGGAGCCGGAGGTCGGCGCGATCGCGACACAGGCGTACGCGAATCCGCGCTATGGGCCGGACGGGCTCGCGCTCCTGCGCGAAGGACTGAGCGCGGAGGAGGTGGTCGAGCGGCTCGTCGGCGCAGACGACGGGCGCGCCGAGCGGCAGCTCGGCGTCGTCGATGCCTCCGGTCGTGCCGCCGCATGGACGGGCGGGGAGTGCATGGACTGGGCGGGCCACCGCACCGGAGCGGGCTACGCCGCGCAGGGAAACATCCTCGTCGGGCCGGAGACGGTGGACGCGCTCGCGGAGACGTTCGAGGCAAGCGCCGGGCGACCCCTCGCGGAGCGGCTGATCGACTGCCTTGCCGCTGCGCAGGCGGCGGGTGGCGACCGCCGCGGGCAGCAATCGGCCGCGCTCCTCGTCGTCGAACGGGACGCGGGCTATGCGCAACTGTCCGACGTCCTCGTCGACCTACGCGTCGACGATCACGCGGCGCCGATCGATGAGCTGCGCCGGCTCTACGGATTGCACGACCGGCTGTTCGGCAGGACGCCACGCGATGCGTGGCTTCCGGTCGAAGGCGCACTCGCGGCCGAGGTGAGCGAACGGCTCGCGCGGCTCGGCTTCGACTCGCTCGACGCATGGGCCGGCGTCGCGAACCTCGAGGAGCGCGTCGACGGGAATGACGCCATCGACCCGGTCGTTCTGACGGCACTACGCGATGAAGATCCTGCGACTCGATGACATCGAGGGCGTCCCGGTCTTCGGGACGCTCGTGTGGAAGCCGGTGCGCAGGATGCTCGGCGTGACCGCGTTCGGGATCAACGCGTATACGGCGGCGAACGCAGGCGACGAGGTGGTCGAGGATCACGACGAGACGCCGCTCGGGCACGAGGAGATCTACGCGGTCGTGCGCGGGCACGCGACCTTCACCGTCGACGGCGAGGAGGTGGACGCGCCCGCGGGCACGTTGGTCTTCCTCGACGACCCGAAGCAGCAGCGCTCGGCGCGCGCGGTCGAGGCGGGGACGACGGTGCTCGCGATCGGCGGCAAGCCGGGTGCGCACGAGATCTCCGCGTGGGAGTACATCTTCCCGTCGCTGCCCGCGCGCAATGCTGAGGACTGGGACACGGCGCGTTCGATCCTCGAGGATGCGATCGCGGAGAACGACCACCCGTCGATCCACTATCACCTCGCGTGCGTCGAGGCGCGAGCCGGGAACAGCGAGCGCGCGATCGAGGAAGTCGTGTACGCGGTCGAAAACCGGCCGCGCCTGCTCGCGCCGGCGCAGACCGAGGACGACTTCGCCTCGATCAGGGACGATCCGCGCTTTCCGCGCGACGGAACCTGAAATAGAGCGCGACGAACACGAGGACGACGCCGACGTTCGCTATCAGCCGCTCCC
>DASYFU010000123.1:0-2029 GCA_036498225.1 Gaiellaceae bacterium
CACCTCGGCGGGAAGGTGCTCGTGCCGACTGCACACTTCGTGCGTACGCTCAATGCCGCTCGGCTCGCCGCTGACGTGCTCGACGTGCCGACGGTGCTCTTCGCGCGCACGGACGCGCTCTCTGCCGCGCTTTTGACGAGCGACGTCGACGAGTACGACCGCGAGTTCGTGACGGGCGATCGGACCGCGGAGGGCTTCTTCCGGGTGCGTGACGGCATCGACGCGGCGATCGCGCGCGGTCTCGCGTACGCGCCTTACGCCGACGTCCTCTGGTGCGAGACCTCGACACCCGACCTCGGCGAGGCACGCGCGTTCGCCGACGCGATCCACGAGAAGTTCCCCGGGAAGCTGCTCGCCTACAACTGCTCGCCGTCGTTCAACTGGCGGAAGCATCTCGACGACGAGACGATCGCGAACTTCCAGCAGACGCTCGGGGAGTGGGGCTACAAGTTCCAGTTCATCACGCTCGCCGGCTTCCATTCGCTCAACGTGGCGATGTTCGAGCTCGCCCGCGGCTACGCTTCGCAGGCGATGACGGCGTATGTGGAGCTGCAGGACGACGAGTTCGCACTCGAGGAGTTCGGCTACACCGCGACCCGCCACCAGCGGGAGGTCGGCGCCGGCTACTTCGACCTCGTGGCCCAGGCGGTGTCGCCGGACAGCGAGACGCTCGCGCTGAAGGGGTCGACCGAGGAAGCGCAGTTCGCGGCGTGAGCGCGGTCGTCGGCGAGGAGATTCTCACCGAGGAGGCGCGTGAGTTCGTCACGCGCCTCCATCGGGAGCTCGGCCACGAGCGGATCGCGCTGCTGCAGCGCCGGCAGGAGCGGCAGGCCGAGCTCGACGCGGGCGCGAATCCCGGCTTCCTCCCCGACACGCGCGAGATCCGCGAAGGCGAGTGGCGCGTCGCCGCCGCTCCCGCCGACCTCCTCGACCGCCGCTGCGAGATCACCGGACCGGTCGAGCGGAAGATGATGATCAACGCGCTCAACTCGGGCGCCCGCGTCTTCATGGCGGACTTCGAGGACGCGAACTCGCCGACGTGGACGAACGTGATCGAGGGCCAGCAGAACGTCCGCGACGCGGTGCGGCGCGAGATCGCGCTCGATACGGCGGAGAAGAGCTACCGGCTGAACGACGAGACGGCGACGCTGATTATCCGCCCGCGCGGCTGGCACCTCTCGGAGCGGCATTTCGAGGTCGACGGCGAAGCGGTGTCCGCGTCGCTGTTCGACTTCGGGCTCGTGATGTTCCACAACGCCCGAGAGCTGCTCGAGCGCGGCAGCGGGCCGTACTTCTACCTGCCGAAGCTCGAGTCGCATCTCGAGGCTCGCCTGTGGGCGAAGGCGTTCGCGCTCGCAGAGGAGGAGCTCGGCATTCCGGCCGGATCGATCCGGTGCACCGTGCTGATCGAGACGATCCTCGCGGCCTTCGAGATGGAGGAGATCCTCTACGAGCTGCGCGGCTACGGCTGTGCGCTCAACGCCGGCCGGTGGGACTACATCTTCAGCGCGATCAAGAAGTTCCGCACGCGAGACTGGCTGCTGCCGGACCGCGTGCAGGTGACGATGGCGGTGCCGTTCATGCGTGCGTACACCGAGCTGCTGGTGCGCTCGTGCCATCGTCGCGGTGCGCATGCGATCGGCGGGATGGCCGCGTTCATCCCGTCGCGCAAGGATCCCGAGGTGAACCGCGTCGCGCTCGCGAAGGTGCGCGAGGACAAGGAGCGCGAGTCGGCGAGCGGATTCGACGGGACATGGGTCGCGCATCCGGACCTCGTGCCGGTGGCGACCGAGGTGTTCGACGCAGTGCTCGGCGACCGCCCGAACCAGGTCGAGCGGCTGCGCGAGGACGTCGTCCCCGACGAGGCCGCGCTCCTCTCGATCCCGGACACGCCGGGGGAGATCACCGAGGGCGGCCTGCACACGAACGTGTCGGTCGGCGTGCGCTATCTCGACGCGTGGCTGCACGGCGTCGGGGCGGCGGCGATCGACAACCTGATGGAGGACGCTGCGACCGCCGAGATCTCCCG
>DASYFU010000124.1:0-1576 GCA_036498225.1 Gaiellaceae bacterium
CAGCGAAGCGCACAGCTCGTGGTGGTCTACGGCGACGGCACCGGATTCGTCTGGCCCACGCCGCTAGGCCTCGACGCGAGCGGACGCGCCGTCGAGCGCCGCGAGCGCCTCGCGGATCTGCACGTGGCGCCCGACGAAGATCGGCGTGTCGCGTTCGGTGTAGCGCGACGCCTCGCTGTCGCGGAGCCGCAGCATGAGATGCATGAAGTCCGCGGGCTCCTCGCACTCGAACGCGGTCATGAACTCCTGGTCGTCGATGCCGAACGAGTACGTCGTGTGGTTCTTGATCCCCGGGAACTCCTCCCGGCCGATCCGAATGTGCTCGTCCATCGCCCGCTGGCGCTCGGCCGCTGTCAGCGCGTACCACGGCCGGACCTTCACGAACGGATAGACGACGAGATAGGGGAGTCCGTGCGGTGTGATCTTACGCGCCTTGCGGGCGCTCGTGTACTGCGACGCCTTCGTGGTCGCGAGGTACGAGTACGGAGTCTCGAACCAGCCGGCGAGGGACGTTCCGTTCAGCGCGGAGCCGAGCTCCTCGAGGTCGTCGTACCGGTCGGTGATCTTCCAGAGGAAGAAGTCGGCATCCGGCCGCACGCCCGCGGTCGTGTACGCGCGCAGGTGTTCGAAGCGCTCGGCGAACGATTCCACCACCTCGGCGAACTCCTCCTTCTGAGTCTGTCGCGCGTCGGGCGGCATCAGCCGCCGCCACGCCGGGTCGACCCGATAGAACGTGTACGCGACGTACTGGCCTTCCACGGGTCGCATGCTAGCTCCGACGTTAGGCTTCGCCCTCCTGGGACGAGCGAGCGAAAGGAGCCGAGGTGAGGACGGTATTCACCGGCGGACGCGTGTTCGACGGGACCGGCGCGGCGATCGCGGAGGCGGACGTTGCGGTGGTCGACGGGCGGATCGACGAGGTCGGCGTCGGCCTGGACGGCGACGAGCAGATCGACGTCGGCGGCTCGACTCTCCTGCCCGGCCTCTTCGACACGCACGTGCACGTGATGTTCGGTCACGTCGACGTCTGGCGGCTGATGCAAGAGCCGTTCTCCTACCGCTTCTACGACGCGATCCGGAACCTCGAGTCGACGCTTCGCATCGGCATCACGACCGTCCGCGACGCCGGCGGCGCCGACCTCGGCGTGAAGAAGGCTCTCGCAGAGGGGATCGTGCGCGGGCCGCGGGTCCAGATCTCGATCACGATGCTGAGCCAGACGGGCGGGCACGGTGACGGCTGGCTCCCGTCGGGCGGTCAGGCCCAGTTCTTCCCGGAGTACCCGGGCGCGCCGGGCTCGATCGTCGACGGGCCCGACGAGATCCGGCGGAAGGTGCGCGAGTTGGTGCGCGCCGGCGCCGACGTGATCAAGATCGCGACCTCCGGCGGGGTTCTCTCCCCGACCGACAAGCCGCAGCAGCCCGGCTTCGACGTCGAAGAGATCGAGACGATCGTCGCGGAGGCGCGCGCAGCAGGGCTCTGCGTGATGTCGCACGCGCAGTCGATCGACGGGATCAAGAACGCCGTCCGCGCCGGCGTGCGCTCGATCGAGCACGGCATCTACCTCGACGACGAGGC
>DASYFU010000125.1:0-1871 GCA_036498225.1 Gaiellaceae bacterium
CGCTGCAAGCGGTCCGAGGTGCGCGAGCGGACGACGCGGGCGCTCGAGCTCGTGGAGATGGGCGACTACGCCGCCCGCTATCCGCACGAGCTCTCGGGCGGCCAGCAGCAGCGCGTCGCGCTGGCGCGCTCGCTCGTCTACTCGCCGTCCGTCCTTCTCCTGGACGAGCCGTTCTCCAATCTCGACGCGAAGTTGCGCGAGCGGGCGCGGCGCTGGCTCAAGGACCTCCAACTTGAGCTGGCGCTGACGACGATTTTCGTCACGCACGACCAGGATGAGGCACTCGCGATGAGCGACCGCGTGCTCGTCATGCGCGAGGGCGAGGTCCTGCAGATCGACACGCCCGAGAACGTGTACCGACGCCCGAGCAACCGCTTCGTCGCGGAGTTCGTGGGGCACTGCAACTTTCTCGAAGGCGTCGTCGAGCGCACCGATCGCGCGGGCGCATTCGTGCGAGTCGGAGGCAGTCTGTTGGAGGTGCAGTCCGACGGCCTGCCGGCCGGTGCGGCAGTGACGGTCGCCGTTCGGCCGGAATCGATTCTCCGGACCGCCGACGACGACGAGCAGTCGAACGCGTACGCCGCGCGCGTGCGTGCCGGCGCCTTTCTCGGAGACCACTACCAGTACGAGCTGCTGACCGAGCTCGGCGAGCTCACGGTTTCGTCCTCGGCGGCGATCGCCGGCGAAACGGTCCGCATCACGATTCCGCCCGGCGCGTGCTCGATCGTCGAGCAGGCGGGCTCCCTCACACAAGCACCGGAGGTCGTTACCGCATGACAGTTACTCGCTCCGAGGCCGAGTCGCCGGCGGAGCTCTCGTTGCCGCGCCTCGCCTATCAGCCGGACGCACGCGGGCCTCTCGCCGGCGTAACCGTGCTCGATCTCTCGCGGCACGTGTCCGGCGGGCAGCTCGGCCTGGTCCTCGCCGACCTCGGAGCCGACGTGATCAAGATCGAGCAGCCCGGTAAAGGCGACGGGCTGCGGTACGCGACCGTCGACGGCGTCGACGCGTACTGGCGTGCGTACGGCCGCAACAAGCGCAGCATCACGCTCGACCTCCGGTCGGACGCCGGCCGACAGGTCTTCGAGCGTCTCCTCGCGCGCGCCGACCTCCTGTCGGAGAACTTCACGCCGGGCGTGCTCGAGCAGATCGTCGGCCCGATGGACGAGCTGCGTGCCCGGCATCCCAAGCTCGTCGTCGTCCGAATCTCGGGCTGGGGTCAGACCGGGCCGCGCGCTCATCGCCCCGGATTCGGGACGCTGGCCGAGGCCTTCTCGGGCTTCACGTTCCTGAACGGAACGTCGGACAGCCCGCCGCTGCCGCCGCCGCTGTCGCTCGCCGACACCGTCGCGGGCACCTATGCGGCGTCGGCCGCAGTCGCTGCGCTCTTCAACGTGCGCGCGAACGGCGGCACCGGCCAGGTGATCGACATCTCCTTGTTCGAGCCCCTGTTCTCGATCATGGGACCGGACTCGACGACCTACGCCGCGAGCGGGGCGCGGAGGTACCGCGGAGAGGGAACAAAGGTCTCGTCGGTCCGGGGCGCGTTCGAGACGAGCGACGGCGAATGGGTCGTGATCTCGGCGGCGACGCCGGACATCGCCGCGCGCTTCTTCCTCGGCATCGGCCGCGAAGACGTCCTGTCCGACGAACGGTTCGCGACGCCGCAAGCGCGGCTCGCCAACCGGGGCGCCCTCAACGACATCCTCGCGGAGGAGTTCCGCAAGCGGACTCGCGACGAGATCCTCGCGTTCGCCGAAGAGCACCGCGTGACGATCGGCCCGGTCTACAACATCCTCGACATCCTGGCCGACGACCACTACAAGGCACGACAGTCGGTCGTCGAGCTGGTGGGCGACGACGGCGCCAGC
>DASYFU010000126.1:0-2911 GCA_036498225.1 Gaiellaceae bacterium
GCTCGTGACGATAACGCGCGCAGGCTCGACGCCGTGACGCTCGGCGATCCACTCGCGCAGCGGCCCGTAGCCGCCGCCCGGGCCGTACGAGAGGACGGCGGCGCCGTCGCCCTGGATCGCCGCGCGCGCGCAGTCCGCGATGTCGTCGACCGCGAGGCACTCGGGGGCGGTGACGCCCCGCGCAAAGGAGATGAGGCCCACGCCCTGAGGGTACCGAGAACGGAGGACTACTTCAGGCGATCGGCGACGAGCTGCGCCACCTCGGTCGGCGTGGTGCCGACCTGGATGCCGCGCGCCTCGAGCGCTTCCTTCTTCGCCTGCGCCGTCCCCGACGATCCGGAGATGATCGCGCCGGCATGCCCCATCGTCTTGCCGGGAGGCGCCGAGAACCCGGCGATGTACGAGAGCACCGGCTTCGTCACGTGCGCCTCGATGTACGCCGCGGCCTTCTCCTCCTCGTCGCCGCCGATCTCGCCGACCATCACGATCAGCTCGGTCTGCGGATCCGCCTGGAACTGCTCCAGAACGTCGATGAACGACGAGCCGACGACGGGGTCGCCGCCGATGCCGACGATCGTCGAGTTGCCGAGCCCGAGCTGCGTCAACTCGTGACCGATCTGGTACGTGAGCGTGCCGGAGCGCGAGACGAGGCCGACGGCGCCCTCGCGGAAGATCTCGGCCGGGATGATCCCGACGTTCGCCTTGCCCGGCGAGAGGACGCCGGGGCAGTTCGGCCCGATCACGGTCACGCCGCGCGGCCGGAAGTATGCGTACGCGCGCAGCATCTCGTGCGCGGGAACGTGCTCGGTGATGCAGATCACCGTGCCGATGCCGGCGTCGATCGCCTCGTACACCGCGTCGGCCGCGAAGCGCGCCGGCACGAAGATGAGGCTCGTGTTCGCACCGGCCTGCTCGACTGCGTCGGCAACCGTGTTGAACACCGGGATGCCCTCGACGTCCTGTCCGCCCTTGCCCGGCGTGACGCCAGCGACGACGTTCGTGCCGTACGCGCGGTTGCGCAGGCCGTGGAAGCGGCCCTCGCTGCCGGTGAGCCCCTGGACGACGAGGCGCGTGTCGTTGTCGACGATGATCGCCACTACTTCAGACCTTTCAGCACGAGCGTCGGCAGCTTCATCCAGCCGTTCACGATCCGGTCGCCGAGCAGCTCCTTCACACGCACAGCGTCGGACGCGGGAGTCTGTGTGCGTGCGAGCCACGGCTCGACCTCGAGTGGCCGCTCCATGAAGCGCTGGTCGCCTACGTCGAGGCCGGCGAGCTCGAAGAAGCTCTCCCATTCGGCGACGCCGTAGTTCCGCACGTGGCTCGGATCGCGCAGGCGGTCGGCCTCCTCGGACGACTCGCTGACGAACGTGTTGTCGCAGATCACGACCCGGTGCTTCGCGACCCGCGCCATCTCCTTCACCGCCGCGAGCACGTCGGCGAAGTGATGCGCTGCGACCCGGCACGCGACCGCGTCGAAGCTCGAGTCCGCGAACGGGAGATCCTCCGCCGGCGCGAGCACGTCCGCCTGCATCCCCGGTGCAGGATCGACCGTCACGACGTTCGCGCCCGCCTCGCGCAGCCGGCGCGCGACGTGGCCGCCGCCGGTGGCGACGTCGAGCACGGTGACGCCTTCGCCCGGCTCGCACCACTCGACGACGAGATCGAGGTCGTCGCCCGCCGAGTGGATCGCGCTCGCGCGATAGAGCTCGGCGCGGTCGCTCCAGACGTCGGACGTCACTTCGCCAGCTCCACTGCGCGCTTCGCTCCGTCGAGCATGGTCGCCTCGGGATAGATGTTCGGCTTGCCGGCGTCGGCGAGGATCTTGCGCCCTTCCTCGGCATTCGTGCCGTCGAGGCGGACGACGATCGGGTAGCGCGACATGTCGAGCCGCTCGAGCGCCTCGAGGATCCCGCGCGCGACCTCGTCGCAGCGCGTGATGCCGCCGAAGATGTTGAAGAAGATCGACTTGACCTGCGGGTCGCGGGTGATCACCTCGAGCGCGTCGACGACGCCCTCCGCGGAGCCGCCGCCGCCGAGGTCGCAGAAGTTCGCGGGCCGTCCGCCGACATGCGCGACGACGTCGACGGTCGACATCGAGAGCCCCGCGCCGTTGCCGCAGATGCCGACGTCGCCGTCGAGCTTCACGTACGTGACGCCTTTCTCGCGCGCGAAGGCCTCGATCGGGTCGGCGGCGGTCGTGTCGCGCCACTCGGCGACGTCTGGATGGCGGAAGAGCGCGCTGTCGTCGACGGTGAACTTCGAGTCGAGCGCCTTCACTTCGCCCTCCGGAGTGACGATCAGCGGATTGATCTCGCAGAGCATCGCGTCGAACTCGACGAACGCGCGGTAGAGCTTCTCGACGATCGCCGCGATCTGCTTCTGCTCCGACGGATCCTCGACCTGCGCGCCGTAGATCAGGCGCCGCGCGATCCACGGCTGGTAGCCCTCGAGCGGGTCGACGTGCAGCCGGATCAGCGCGTCGGGATTCTCCTCGGCGACCTGCTCGATCTCGACGCCGCCCTGCGTCGTGAACATGAAGAGCGGCTTCTTCGCGCCGCGGTCGAACGTGATCGAGAGGTAGTACTCCTTCGCGATGTCGGACGCGCGCTCGATCCAGAGCCGGCGCACGACGTGGCCGTTGATGTCGAGCCCGAGGATGTCCTTCGCCTTCTGCTCGACGTCGTCGGCGCCCTGCGCGAGCTTCACGCCGCCCGCCTTGCCGCGGCCGCCGGTGAGCACCTGCGCCTTCACGACCACGGCGCCGCCGAGCTCCTGCGCGGCCGCGCGCGCCTCCTGCGGCGTGTCGGCGCGGCGCCCGTCGGAGACGGGAATGCCGACGCGCTTGAAGAGCTCCTTGCCCTGATACTCGTAGAGGTCCACCGGCGCGTGACTCTAGCGACACACCGAT
>DASYFU010000127.1:0-3059 GCA_036498225.1 Gaiellaceae bacterium
GATCGGCGAGGAGGCGTGCGCCGTCGGCGTCTGCCGCGCGCTCGAGGACGGCGACGTGATTGCGTCGACGCACCGAGCGCACGGGCACACGCTCGCGAAGGGAACGCATCCGAACGAGCTGATGGCCGAGCTCTATGGCAAGCAGGAGGGCTGCTCGCACGGCTACGGCGGATCGATGCATCTCTACGACGTCGAGCGGGGCAACCTCGGCGCCAACGCGGTGATCGGCGGCGGCCTGCCGCAGATCACGGGCGCCGCGCTCGCGTTCCAGATGCGCGGCGAGCCACGCGTCGCAGTCGCGTTCTTCGGCGACGGCGCGACGAACATCGGCACGTTCCACGAGGCGCTCAACATGGCGCAGCTCTGGAAGGTGCCCGCGCTCTTCGTCCTTGAGGACAACCACTGGGCCGAGTCGACACCGGAGTCGCAGCACTCGCCGATCCGCGATCTCTCCGAGCGCGCGAAGGCGTTCGGCATGAAGGCGATCAAGGTGGACGGCCAGGATGTGGAGGCCGTCTACAAGGCGACGCGCCAGGGGCTCGAGCACGCGCGCTCGGGCAAGGGGCCCGTCTACCTCCACCTCGACACGTTGCGCTTCTCGGGCCACTACATCGGCGACCCGCAGATCTACCGTCCGAAGGACGAGGCGAAGAAGCTGCGCGAGACGCGCGACCCGATCACGCTCCTCCGCGAGAAGCTCGGCATGGCGGACGCGGAGTTCGAGGAGATGGACGCCGAGGTCACCGAGATCATCGAGGCGTCGGTCGAGTTCGCGAAGAACGGCACCGACCCCGCGCCCGAGGACGCGCTGAAGAACGTCTATGCCTGAGATCTCCTACCGCGAGGCCGTGCGCGACGCGCTCGCGACCGCCATGCGCGAGGACGACGACGTCTTCATCATGGGCGAGGACATCGCCGAGATGGGCGGCTCGATGGGCGTCACGCAGGGGATGCTCGAAGAGTTCGGCCACGAGCGCGTGCGCAACACGCCGATCTCCGAGATGGCGCTCGCCGGCGCGGCGATCGGCGCGGCGATGCAGGGCATGCGTCCCGTCGCGGAGATCATGTACGAGGACTTCATGACGCTCGCGGCCGAGCAGGTCGTGAACCAGGCGGCGAAGCACCGGTACATGTCGGGCGGCCAGCTGAAGGTGCCGGTCGTCTTCCGCACGCAGGGCGGCGCCGGTTGGTCGCCGGGTGCGCAGCACGCGCAGCAGCTCGAAGCGTGGTTCGTGCACATCCCCGGCCTGAAGGTCGTGTTCGCGTCGACGCCGGAAGACGTGCGCGGGTTGCTGTGGACGTCGATCTACGACGACAATCCGGTCGTCTTCTTCGAGCACCGCACGCTGTACGGCATCAAGGGCGACGTGCCGGAGAAGATCGAGCCGATTCCGCTCGGCAAGGCGCGCGTGCACCGCGAAGGCGAGGACGTCACGGTGATCGCCACCGGCCGCCTCGTGCACGAGTCGCTCGCCGCCGCCGCCGAGGCGGAGAAGGAAGGGATCTCCGTCGAGGTCGTCGACCCGCGCACGCTGCAGCCGCTCGACGAGGAGACGCTTGTCGCCTCCGTCAAGAAGACGAACCGCGCGGTGGTCGCGCACGAGGCTGTCACGCGGATGGGGTTCGGCGCCGAGGTCGCGGCGGTGCTCCAGTACCAGGCATTCGACTGGCTCGACGCGCCGGTCGAGCGCGTCGGCGCGCGCTTCACGCCGCTGCCGTTCGCGCCGGTGATGGAGTCCTACGTGATTCCGCACATGGAGACCGTGCTCGAGGCGATCTACCGCACGGTCAACAAGAAGAGCTGATGGCTACCGAGGTCAAGCTCCCGCGGCTCGGCCAGGGCATGGAGTCCGGGACGATCGTGAAGTGGCTCAAGTCGGAGGGCGAGCCCGTCGAGAAAGGCGAGCCGCTCTACGAGCTCGACACCGACAAGGTGACGCAGGAGGTCGAGGCGGAAGCCTCCGGCGTGCTGCTGAAGATCGCCATTCCCGAGGGGGAGGTCGAAGTCGGGAAGACCATCGGGTTCATCGGCGAGCAAGGTGAGGCTGTCGCTGCCGAGGAGGCGCCTGCGAAAGCAGAGAAGCCCGCGGAGGCAACGAAGCGTGAAACGGAAGAGCCGGCACCGGCGGCAGAGGCGCAAGTCGAGCCGTCGAACGGCGCGGCGAACGGTCGCGTCAAGGCGTCGCCGCTGGCGCGGCGGATCGCGCGCGAGCGCGGCGTCGACCTCGCCCAGATCCGCGGAACCGGCCCCGACGGGCGGATCGTCGCCGAGGACGTCGAGCGCGCCCAGGCGGAGCCGGAAACCGCACGAAGTAGCAGTCTGCTGGACGCGCCGGTCCCGTCGGGCGAGGTGGAGTCGCGTCCGCTCTCGAAGATCCGCAAGACGATCGCGCGCCGGCTGACCGAGGCCTGGACCGTCCCGGCGTTCCAGCTGACCGTGAACGTCGACATGAGCCGCGCGAACGAGCTCGTGACGAAGCAGCGCGAGCTCAACCCTGACGTGCGCATCACGATCACCGACTTGCTGACGAAGCTGTCTGCGCAGGCGCTGATGCGCCACGGCGACATGAACGTGCAGTACACAGACGACGCGCTACTCGTCTTTCCGAACGCCGACGTGGGCATCGCGGTCGCGGCTCCTCAAGGACTCGTCGTGCCAGTCGTCCGCGCTGCGGAGCGCCTCACCATCGCGCAGATCGCTCAGGTACGCGGCGACCTCGTCGGCCGTGCGCGGGACGGCAAGCTGCGCGCGGAGGATCTCGAGGGGGGCACGTTCACCATCTCGAATCTCGGCATGTACGAGATCGACCAGTTCATCGCCGTCTTGAACCCGCCGCAGGCCTCGATCCTCGCCGTCGGTTCGACCCGAGACCAGGTTGTGCCGCGCGACGGCGACCTGCATATCCTCCCGCTCATGACCATGACGCTGACGTGCGACCATCGCGCCGTGGACGGGGCGATCGGAGCGGAGTTCCTGAAGACCCTCAAGGCCTTCCTCGAGGATCCCGGCCTCGCCCTCAGATGGACCAGCCGGTCTGGTACTACGTCCGCGATCTCGA
>DASYFU010000128.1:0-1899 GCA_036498225.1 Gaiellaceae bacterium
CATCTTCGGCTCGAGCCGCGTCACCTCGAAGCCCGGCGTGTCACCCTCGACGACGAACGCGGAGATGCCCGCATGCCCACCGGCCGGATCGGTCTTGGCGAACACCGTGTAGAGGTTCGCAACACCGGCGTTCGTGATGAACCGCTTCGACCCGTTTAGGACGTATTCGTCGCCGTCGCGCGTCGCCGTAGTGCGCATCGCCGCGGAGTCGGAGCCCGAGCCCGCCTCCGTCAGCGCGTACGCGCACAGCCACTCGCCGCTCGCGAGCTTCGGCAGATAGCGCTCCTTCTGCTCCGCGCTGCCGGCGAGCTTGAGGCCGAGCGAGCCGAGCTCCTGGACGGCGAGGATCAGGCCGCTCGTCGCGCAGACCTTCGACACCTCTTCGATCGCGATCAGCGCGAGCAGCGTGCCCGTGCCGAGGCCGCCGTGCTCCTCGTCGAAGAACAGCCCGAAGATGTCGTTCTCCCGGAACAGCTCGACGACGTCCCAGGGAAACTCGTGCGACTCGTCGATCTCCGCAGCCCGGGGCGCGATCCGCTCGCGCGCCAGCCGGCGCACGAGATCGCGGAGCTCGCGCTGTTCGGGGCTCAGGAGCTCGTAGGGCACGACGAAAGTCTATTCAGGGGCGTGGCAGACGGCCTCGATGTTGTTGCCATCGGGGTCGAGCACGAAGGCGCCATAGTAGTTCTCGTGATACCAGCGCAAGCCCGGGGCGCCGTTGTCGGTGCCGCCGCCGGCGAGACCCGCGGCGTGGAACGCGTCGACGGTCGCACGGTCGCCGGCGGGAAACGCGACGTGCGTGCCCGTTCCATACGGCTCGCGCTGATGCAGCCAGAACGTCCGACGGCCCTCGCGCCCGAATCCGACCACGCCGTCGTCGGGCCACTCCATCACGACCGTCCAGCCGAGCGGCGCGAGCGCGGTCTCGTAGAACGCGCGGCTCGCCTGATAGTCCTTCACGTTGAGACCGACATGATCGAACATCGACCCAGATGATCCTCGAAAACGGCGTCGTCCGCACGCTCGACCCCTCCCTGCCCGTTTCGCGCGCACTCGCGATCGCCGGCGACCGCATCGCGGGAGGGGTCGGCGTGCACGAGACCTCGCTCGCGAGCCCCGAGACGGTCGATCTCGGCGGGCGCTGCGTCCTTCCCGGCTTCACCGACTCGCACGTGCACTTTCCGACGTGGGCGATCGCGCAGCGCGAGATCGCACTCGACGACGTCGGCTCGCTCGACGAGGCGCTCGCGCGCGTGCGTGACACGCCGGTACGCGGAACATGGATCCGCGGGTACGGCTGGCGGAACGCCGACTGGCCGGACTCGAGGCTGCCGACGAAAGACGACCTCGACGCGGTGACAGGGGATCGCCCCGCAGCGCTGATCTCGAAGGACTACCATTCGCTCTGGCTCAACTCGGCAGCGCTCGCGCTAGCCGGTGGCGACCTCGAGACGGACGGCGGGGTCGTCGAGCGCGACGCGAACGGCGAGCCGACGGGCCTCCTCTTCGAGGAAGCGGCGTGGCGCTTCAAGAACAGCTACCTCAAGATCGCGGACGACGACTACGTCGACGCGATGCGCACCGGTGTGAAGCTCGCGCACGCACGCGGCGTCACGTGCGTGCACGACAAGGACGGCTGGCTCCGCGCGCCCGGCCTCTGGCAGACGCTCGACGAGCACGGCGGGCTGACGCTGCGCGTCTGGCAGTCGGTGCCGCACGAGACGCTGCCCGCGCTCGGCGCGCTCTCGCTGCGAAGCGGCCTCGGCTCACCGATGCTCCGCATCGGCTACCTCAAGGCCTTCATGGACGGGACGCTCGGCTCGCAGACCGCGTGGATGCTCGACGGCAGCGGCGTGCAGATCACGAGCGGCGACGAGCTCGCCGACATCGTGCGCGCAG
>DASYFU010000129.1:0-1794 GCA_036498225.1 Gaiellaceae bacterium
ACTGGTTGTTCTGCGCGGGCGCTCGTGCCTGCGGCATGATCGCCCGCTAGTCCGCCGCAGGCTAAGCAGGCTTAGCCTGCGGCCTTAGTGGTAGTGCGCGGAGAGCGTCCAAAGCGTCCAGGCACGCCGTTACGCTGATCCTGTGCTCTCCCCCTCCGTCGAGAACCTCGTTGCGCAGCTGACCCGCCTACCGGGGATCGGGAGCCGCACGGCGCAACGGCTTGCGTTCCATCTCCTGCAGGTGTCGACGAACGAGGCGAACGCCCTCGCGCATGCGATCCACGAGGTGAAGGAGCGCGTGCGCTTCTGCAACGAGTGCGGCAACCTCACCGAGGAGGAGGTGTGCGCGATCTGCCTCGACGGGCGCCGCGACCGCACGATGATCTGCGTCGTCGAGCAGCCGGTCGACCTGCTGTCGCTCGAGCGGACGGCGGAGTACCGCGGCCTCTACCACATCCTCGGCGGCGCGCTCTCGCCGCTCGACGGCGTCGAGCCCGAGCACCTGCGGATCGACGAGCTCCTCCGGCGCGTCGATCGCAACGGCGTGCAGGAGGTCGTCCTCGCCACGAACCCGAACATGACGGGAGAGGCGACCGCCGCGTATCTCGCCGACCGGCTACGGGGACGCGTTCGGGTGACCCGGCTCGCGAGCGGTCTCCCCGTCGGCGGCGACCTCGAGTACGCGGACGAGGTGACGCTGGGCCGCGCCCTCACGGGCCGCCGAGAGATGTAGGCACACTCTTTGGCGTGACCGTCACGCACCACGAGGAGATCCCGCAGCTCGCCGCCGATGCGGCTCAACGAGGCCGCGATCTGGTCGTGATGAAGTTCGGCGGCACCTCGGTCGGCGACACGCAGAAGATCAAGGACGTCGCCCGGAGGCTCGTCGAGGCGCGGGAAACCGGACATCGCGTCGTCGCCGTCCTGTCCGCCATGGGCGACACGACCGACGACCTCATCCGGCTCGCCCACGAGGTCTCGCCCAACCCGCATCCCCGCGAGTACGACATGCTCGTCTCCGTCGGCGAGCGCATCTCGAACGCGCTGTGCGCGATGGCGATCCACGACCTCGGGCAGGAGGCGATCTCGCTCACCGGCTCGCAGGCCGGCATCCTCACCGACACCTCGCATGGCAAGGCGAAGATCGTCGAGGTGCGCGCTTCGCGCATCAACGACGCGATGGACGACGGGAAGATCGTCCTCGTCGCCGGCTTCCAGGGCGTCTCGTCCGAGCACGAGGTGACGACGCTCGGGCGCGGCGGCTCCGATGCGACCGCGGTCGCGCTTGCGGCGGCGCTCGGCGGGGCGTGCGAGATCTTCACCGACGTCGAAGGCGTGTTCACCGCCGACCCTCGGCTCGTGCCTGATGCGCTCAAGCTCCCGAAGGTCAGCTACGAGGAGATGCTCGAGATGGCGGCGACGGGCGCGCGCGTGATGATGGCCCGGTCTGTCGAGATCGCCCGCAGGTACGGTGTTCCCCTCCACGTGCGGTCGGCGTTCAGCGACGTCGAGGGCACCTGGATCGGCGAGGAGGATCAGCTCATGCTCGAGAAGGCGATCGTGTCGGGCGTGACCCACGACGCTTCCGAGGCGAAGGCGACGATCGTCGCCGTGCCCGACACTCCGGGCATCGCCGCACGTGTCTTTCGCGCACTGGCCGACGCGGGCGTGAACATCGACATGATCGTGCAGAACGTCTCCGAGGACGGCGCCACGAGCATCACGTTCACCCTCCCCAAGACCGATCTGCCGGTCGCAGAGCCGATCATCGACGCGACGGCGCGCGAGATCGGC
>DASYFU010000130.1:0-3434 GCA_036498225.1 Gaiellaceae bacterium
CCAGGAGCCGAGCGTCCCGAACAGGCCGGGATGCCGGAGGCCGATGTCGACGGCGCCGAAGCCGCCGGCGGAGAGGCCCTCGAGCGCGCGGCCGCGCGCCGTCGGAATCGCAGGCAGGTTCGCGTCCACCCATGGGACGACGTCGTCGACGACGTAGTCCTCCCAGACGCCCGCCCACTCGCCGCCGTTCGGGTCGACGAGCGGGCCGGCGACCGGCATGACCGCGATGAACGGCGGCGCCTCTCCGGAGGAGATGAGCCCGTCGGCGACGTCGGCGATGTCGAGCGAGTCCCAGAACTCGGACGGCGCCCCGCGCATCCCGTGCAGGAGGTAGATCACCGGGTAGCGCCGCGTGGGCGAGAAGCCGGGCGGGAGGTAGACCGCGCTCGGCCGCCGGTCCCAGGCGACCACCTGATTCGGGATCCGGCCGACCCAGACGGAGCCGCCGTCGGGACCCGTCCGGACATGGCTCCAGCCCGGGAGGAAGGCCGCCGCGAGGAGGATCGCTCGCATGGCTCCATGGAAGCAACGGCTTGGTTAAGCCGGGATTACGAGAGGCGCGTAGCGCGTTGATAGTCGGTACAATCCGGATACCTAGTACACAGATTGGAGATCCATCGTGAGTGATCTGCTCCTCGTCCCGCTCGAAGACACCGTTGTCTTCCCGGGCATGACCGTCACGCTGACGGTCGACACCGGGGATGAAACCGAGGTCCTGCTCGTCCCTCAGCACGAGCAGGAGTACGCGAAGGTCGGCACCGTGGCACGCGTCGACGAGCGCGTTCGCCTGCCGCGGGGCGCCGGCTCGGCCGTCGTCCTGACCGGTCTGCATCGCGGCGTCATCGGCGCCGCCCACAGCGACCCCCAGGGCAACCTGCGCGTCGAGGTGGAGGAGGCCGAGGACGAGAACCCGGCTCCCGTCAAGACGCGCGAGCTGGAGCGCGAGTACCGCGCCGTCGTCGAGGAGATCCTCGAGTTGCGCGACGCGGACGACCGCATCCGGCAGTTCCTGCGGTCCATCACCGATGCGGGTGCGCTCGCGGACACGTGTGCGTACGCGCCGGACATCTCGTTCGCGAATCGCGTCGAGCTGCTCGAGACGATCGACGTCGTCGAGCGCCTCGAGCTCGCAGTGAGGCTCCAGCGTGAGCGGCTCGCGGAGCTGCAGGTGCGTGCCCGCATCCGCGACGACGTGGAGTCCGGTGCGCAGAAGCAGCAGCGCGAGTGGTTCCTGCGCCAGCAGCTGAACTCGATCCGCAAGGAGCTCGGCGAGGACGAAGGCTCCGTCGTCGAGGAGTACCGCACGAAGATCGAGGAGGCCGGCATGCCGGACGACGTCCGCGCGCAGGCGGAGCGCGAGCTGCGCCGCCTGGAGACGATGGGCGAGTCCTCGGGCGAGGCGTCGATGATCCGCACGTACCTCGAGTGGCTGACCGCGGTGCCGTGGTCGAAGCGCTCCGAGGAACGGCTCGATCCCGTCAACGCGCGTGAGGTGCTCGACGCCGACCACGCGGGACTCGACGACGTGAAGGACCGCATCGTCGAGTACCTGGCCGTCCGCAAGCTGCGCCAGGAGCGCGGCATCCCGAACGACAAGAAGAGCGGCGCCATCCTCACCCTGATCGGCCCTCCCGGCACGGGAAAGACGTCGATCGGCGAGTCGGTCGCGCGTGCGCTCAACCGCGAGTTCGTGCGCATGTCGCTCGGCGGCATCCGCGACGAGGCGGAGATCCGCGGCCATCGCCGCACGTACATCGGCTCGCTTCCGGGCCGGCTCGTGCGCGCGCTGCGCGACGCGGGGACGATGAACCCGGTCATCCTGCTGGACGAGGTGGACAAGGTCGGCGCCGACTGGCGCGGCGACCCGTCCGCGGCGCTGCTCGAGGTCCTCGACCCCGCGCAGAACCACTCGTTCCGCGATCACTACCTCGACGTCGAGCTCGACCTGAGCGACGTGTTCTTCATCGCGACGGCGAACATCGCCGACACGATCCCCGGCCCTCTGCTCGACCGGATGGAGGTCATCCGCTTCGACGGCTACACGGTGGACGAGAAGACCGCGATCGCTCAGGGCTACCTGTGGCCGCGGCAGCGCGAGCGCAACGGCCTGCGCGAGGACGAGGTCAACGTGTCCGACGACGTCATCCGCACGGTCGTCTCGGAGTACACGCGTGAGGCCGGCGTCCGCCAGCTCGAGCGTGAGCTCGGGAAGATCCTGCGCAAGACCGCGACGAAGATCGCGTCCGAACAGGTCGAGCCGCCGGTGACGGTGGACGTCGACGTCGTCCGCGACGCGCTCGGCCGCCAGAAGGTCTTCCAGGAGGTTGCGGAGCGCACGGCCGTTCCCGGTGTCGCAACCGGGCTCGCCGTCACGGGCACGGGCGGAGACGTCCTGTTCGTCGAGGCGACCTCGATGGACGGCAACGGCGACCTCGTGTTGACCGGCCAGCTCGGCGACGTGATGAAGGAGTCCGCGCGCATTGCGCTCTCGTTCGTCCGCTCGCACGCGGAGGAGCTCGGGGTCGAGCCGGACGCGTTCAAGGACAAGACGTTCCACGTGCACGTGCCTGCGGGCGCGATCCCGAAGGACGGTCCGAGCGCCGGCATCACGATGTCGACCGCGCTCGCGTCGCTCCTGTCGGATCGCCCCGTGAAACACACCGTCGGCATGACGGGCGAGGTGACGCTGCAGGGCCGCGTGCTCCCGATCGGCGGGCTCAAGCAGAAGGTGCTCGCTGCTCATGCCGCCGGCTTGACCGACGTGATCATCCCGGAGCGGAACCGCGCCGACCTCGACGACGTCCCCGCGGACGTGCGCGAGGCGATGCGCTTCCACCCGGTCATGACGCTCGGCGAGGTGCTGGAGCTCGCGCTCGAGCCGAAGCAGAGCCACTTGCATGCGGTGTAGGAGCTGTCAGCCGCTGCCCGAGGGGGTCGCCCGTGCGGCCGATCTCCTCGGGCGGCGCTGGGTGCTCGCCATCCTGTGGGCCTCGTCCGAGGCGGGCGCCGTCCGCTTCAACGAGTTCAAGCAGGCGCTGGAGACGATCCCGCCGCGCACCCTCGCGGCGCGCCTGCAGGAGCTGGAGCAGGCGGGCATCCTCGAGCGGCGGGTGCTCGACGCGCGGCCGCCGCGCGTCGAGTACCGACTCACCGTCACTGGCGACCAGCTCGCCTCAGTCGCCGCCGCCGTGCTTGCCGTGCCCCTTGCCGTGCTTCGGCGGCAGCACAGCGGGTAGCAGTCCTGCGAGCTGCGTGAGCGGCGTCTCTATTGCCGTGTAGCCGGCGCTCGTCAACTGCCCGTGCTGCACGAGATCGTTCAGCCGCTGCTGCAGATCGTTGAGTTGGTTCGGGTCTTGGGCAACGGCGTCCAGATGATGGTTGAGGTCGTCGACCGCGGACGCGTCGAGTTGTCCTGACGCCGCCGCCTGCCTGAT
>DASYFU010000131.1:0-8781 GCA_036498225.1 Gaiellaceae bacterium
CTCGCGCGTAACAGCTCGCGGCGCTCGCGGCGGAGCCGGCCGCGCGGTGGCAGGCTGCGGCGTATCGCGCGGGCGGACGGCGCCGCCGCCGCCTCTTCGTTGCTGCGACGAAAGCCCGGCAGATGCGGCATCGCCGCGATGCTAACTAGAAGCGGCGCTGGGCAGATCGATCCGAGGCCGACCGGCGCCCGAAGCCGGCGAGCCACAGGCCCGACAGGACGAGGCCGACGACCGTGAGCGGGACGCCGACCCACGGCATGAGCACCAAGAGCACGATCCCGGCGACGACCATCAGGATCCCGACGCCGATCATGGCGCCGGTGTTCCCGATCCCTCAGCGTTGAACCACGACGAGATGCTCTTCCGTCATCTCGCGAACCGCGTATGCGGGTCCCTCGCGCGTGTTACCCGAGTCCTTCGCGCCGCCGTACGGCATCTGGTCGCTGCGGAACGTCGGCGCCTCGTTCACGGTGACGCCGCCGAAGTCGAGACGCTCGGCTGCGCGCAGCGCAGTGTCGAGCGCCGCGGTGAAGATGCCGGCCTGCAGGCCGTAGCGTGTGCCGTTCGCGCGCTCGATCCCTTCGTCGACGGATCCGACCGAATTGACGATGCAGACCGGGCCGAAGACCTCCTGGCAGCTCACCTTCGCGTCGTCGGAGACGTTCGCGATCACCGTCGGCTTGATCAGCCCGTTCTGCTCGCCGCCGGTGAGGACATCGCCGTTCGCCTCGGCGATCCACGCGAGGATGCGCTCACGCGCGTCGGCGTCGATGACCGGCCCGACGTCTGTGTCGTCGTCGGCCGGGTCGCCGACCTTCAGCGCCTCGACCTTCGGCACGAACGCCGCGAGGAACGCATCGAGGACTGGACGCTCGACGTAGATGCGCTGCACCGAGATGCAGCTCTGGCCCGCGAATGCGAATGCGTTCGCCGCGAGCTTCGCCGCCGCCGCCTCGACGTCGGCGTCCGCGGCGACGATGACGGGCGTCGAGTTGCCGAGCTCGAGCTTCACGCGCTTCCGCGGCGCGCGCTCCTGGAGCTTCCAGCCGACCTCGCTCGATCCGGTGAACGTGATCATCCGGACGCGTTCGTCCTCGACGAGGACGTCGCCGATCTCGGACGCTGGACCGACGAGGACGGTGAGCCAGCCTTCGGGCAGGCCCGCCTCGTGCTCGAGCTCGGCGAGCAGCAGCGCCGACAGCGGCGTCGCGCTCGCGGGTTTGAGCACGACGGGACAGCCGGCCGCGAGCGCTGGGGCGATCTTGTGCGCGACGAGGTTGCATGGGAAGTTGAACGGCGAGATCGCGCCGACGACGCCGATCGGCCGCCGCAGCGTGAATGCGAGCTTGCCCTCGCCGGCCTGCGCCGCGTCCATCGGGATCATCTCTCCGACGAGCTTGCGCGCTTCGACGGCGGCGAACGTGTACGTCGACATCGCGCGCGACGCCTCGACCCGCGCGGTCTTGATCGGCTTGCCGGCCTCGTCGGAGATCGTCCGCGCGACCTCCTCGTGGCGGCGGCCGATGAGGCCTGCGACCTTGACGAGGATCTCTGCGCGCTTGTGGGCGGGGAGTGGGCTCTCGAGCGCGCGCGCTGCCGCGTCGGTCGCGCGCCGAGCCTCGTCGGCGCCGCTCTTCGGCGCCTGCCCGACCACGTTTCCCGAGTAGGGGGAGCGAACGTCGATCACGGCGTGTGAGTCTACGCAGGTGATCCGGCCTCACCTCGCCGCGACCGTCAAGGGGTTCCCCGTGTACGTGCACACGATCGCACCCGGACGGCCTCGTGCTCGTCGACACGGGGATGATCGACTCGACGCCGGAGCTCGACGCGGGGTGGGATCCGGTCCCGATGCCGGAGAACGTTCCGCGCGATGTCCTCTTCGTGATCAACACGCATCTGGACTTCGACCACTGCGGCGGCAACCGACTCTTTCCCGGCGTTCCGATCCATGTGCAGGCGCGGGAGCTCGCGCAGCCGCGCGCGCCGCTCGGGTGGGTCCACTTCGACGGCGCGACGTATGTCGAGCACGACGGGGAGGCGGAGGTGCTGCCGGGGATCCGGCTCCTGCCGACGCCTGGTCACTCGCCGGGGCACCAGTCCGTTCTCGTCGACACGCCCGACGGGCTCGTCGTCCTCGGCGGCGACGTCGCATACACGTTCCGCGAGCTCGGCAACGCCGACACGGAAGGCCGGCGCCTCGTCCTCGCGCTTGCCGCTCCGACGTGGCTCGCGCACGCGGAGCGGCCGAAGGTTCCCCGGAAGAGCTAGCGGGCGAGCCGAAGCGCGGCCGCGGCGACGACGCGCCGCCGGATCCCCGGAGCGCGCGCGAGCAGCGAGCGGAACGCCGGCGCGCTCAGCACGAACAGGTGCGCCGGGGTCCTCGTCGTCACGGTTGCGGTGCGGGGCTGACCGGTGACGAGGGAGATCTCACCGAAGAAGTCGCCGGGGCCGAGCGTGTTGACGAGCTCGCCGTTGCTCTCCACGTCGGCGATGCCCTCTGCGAGCACGACGAACTCCCTGCCGCTGAGGCCTTCCTGCGTCAGCGTCCGGCCCTCGGGCAGGTCGATCTCGTCGACCGTCTTGGCGATGTCCGCGAGCTGCCGCGTCGAGCAGTTCTCGAACAGCGGGACGCCTTTCAGCGCCTTGATCTTCGCGTTGTTGGTCATACCCATAAAGACGCCCGAAGGCGCTGATTTATTCCTCGGGAAGCCGCGCGGCGAGCGCGTCGAGCACCTTCAGCTGGAGTCCCGGGAGATCGCGCAGGAGCGTGCGAAACGAGGGCGCCGTGAGGATGAGCAGCCGCGACGGCTCGGTGGTCGTGACCGTCGCCGTCCGCTTCCGGCCGGTGACGAGCGAGATCTCTCCGAGGAAGTCGCCGGCGGCGAGCCGGTTGATGACACGGCTGCCCCGCTTCACCTCGGCCGCGCCTTCGACGAGGACGATGAACTCGTGGCCGGCCGCATCCTCGGTGGCGAGCTTGCGACCCGCGGGGAGCGAGAGCTCGTCGGCGAGCGACGCGATCTCCCCGAGCTCGCGGTTCGAACATTCCGCGAAGAGCGGGACGCCCCGGATCAGCTCGATTTTCGCATTCTTCCGAAGCACGGCACAGATACAGTAAAGAGGTGGCCGCGAGAAAGACAGACGCGCTCATCGTCGACGCCGTACGGAGCCCGATCGGCAAGAAGAACGGGACGCTCTCGCACATCCGGGGCGACGACGTCTCGGCCCAGGTGATCAACGGGCTCGTCGAGCGGAACGGGGTGGACCCGGGCGAGGTCGAGGATCTCCAGTGGGGCTGCGTCTCCCAGGTCGACGAGCAGGCCTGGAACACCGGGCGCAACACCGCGCTCGCCGCCGGCTGGCCCGTCACCGTCTGCGGCACGACGGTCGACCGCCAGTGCGGCTCCTCCATGCAGTCGAACTTCAACGCGGCCGCGGCGATCTGGTCGGGACAGCTCGACCTCGTCGTCGCCGGCGGGGTCGAGATGATGTCGCGCGTCCCGATGGGCTCGAACCGCGGCTCGATGTCCGACGCGGTGTACGAGCGCTTCGACATCGTCATGCAAGGCATCTCGGCAGAGGAGATCGCCGCGAAGTGGAACCTCTCGCGCGAGGAGCTCGACCGCTACTCGTACGAGTCGCACATGCGCGCAGCGCGCGCAATCGACGAGGGCCGCTTCGAGAAGGAGATCATCCCGATCGAGCTCGACCTGCCGTCGGCGGACTCCGGCTCCACGCTCGTGCGCACGCGATTCGCCGTCGACGAGGCGGTTCGGCGTGAGACGACAGTCGAGAAGATGGCGTCGCTGCAGCCGGCGTTCGTGCCCGACGGCAAGGTCACGGCGGGCAACTCGAGCCAGATCGTCGACGGCTCCGCGGCAGTGCTCGTGGCGTCGGAGGAAAAGGCGTCGGCGCTCGGCCTCGAGCCGCGCGCACGCTTCCTCGGGTTCGGCATCGCCGGCGTCGATCCCCACCTGATGCTGCACGGCAACCCGCAGGCGTGCGACCGGGCGCTCGCGAAGGCCGGACTGACATGGGACGACATGGAGGTCATCGAGGTGAACGAGGCGTTCGCGTCGGTCGTCCTCCAGTTCCTCGCCGACACGAATCTCGGCGAGCGGTGGGAGGCCGGTGACGTGAACCCGAACGGCGGTGGCATCTCGCTCGGCCACCCGCTCGGCGCCACCGGCGCACGGATGACGGCGACGCTCGTGTCCGAGCTCGAGCGGCGCAACGCGCGCTACGGCATCGCGGCGATGTGCATCGGCTTCGGCCAGGCGATGGCCGGCGTCGTCGAACGAATCTAGGTTCTCCGGTACCAGGTTCCAGTCGTTCGCCCCTTCCTCGCCTGCGCCAACGACCGGTACCTGGTAACGGCGTACCGTTGACCAGAGCTCATAGAGCGCTCGTCGCCGGCTTCGTCGTGCTCGGCGCGATCGACGGCGTGTGGGATGCCCGTCTTCCTGCGCTGAAGCACAAGCTGTCGCTCGACAGCGGACGCCTCGGCATCGTGATCTTCGCCGTGTCGGCGGTCGCGACGTTGTCGCTGCCTTTCGCAGGCTGGCTCGCGGCCCGCCGGGGGAGCCGCGGTCCGGCCGCCGCCGGGCTCGTCCTTGCGTCGGGCGCGTTGGCCGCCGTCGCATTCGTTCCGTCGTTCGCGCCGCTGCTCATCGTCGCGTGCGGGCTCGGCTCGGGGATCGGCGTCGCCGACGTCTCGCTGAACGCGCACGGCATCGAGCTCGAGCGCCGCACGGGCCGGCACCTGCTCTCGCCGCTGCACGCTGCGTGGAGCTTCGGGCTCCTCGGCGGCTCTGCCGTCACCGCCGTGTCGGCGGCGGTCGGTGTCGGCCTCAGCGCCGAGCTGCCGGCTGTCGCCGCCGCGCTCGTGCTGCTCGTGCTCGTCTCCTCGCCGAGGCTCCTTGCGGGAACGGCGGCCGACGTCTCGACTGCGCACTTCGCGCTTCCGCGCGGAACGCTCGCCCTTCCCGCTGTCTTGATGTTCTGCGCGTTCTTCGTCGAGTCGGCGGCGATGAACTGGAGCGCGGTGTTCCTCAGCGGCCCGGTGGGCGCAAGCGCGGCGGTCGCGGCCGGCGCGGTCGTCGCGTACTCGGCGGCGATGGGCGCGGCACGGCTCTTCGGCGACCGCCTCCTCGTCCACTGGGGCTTCGGCGGGCTCGCGCGCCGTAGCGGCGCCATCACGTGCGCGGGGACGCTGCTCGCCATCACGACCCGCTCGACGGTTCCGGCGCTCGTCGGCTTCGCGCTCGTCGGCGTCGGTTGCGCGGCGATCGTGCCCGCGCTGTTCCGTTTCGGCGCCTCGCTGCCGGGGATTTCGCAGGGCGCGGGCGTCGCCGCCGTCGCGACGGCGGGCTACAGCGGCGCGCTTGTGAACGGGCCGATCATCGGGTTCCTCGCGCGCGGCGTCGGGTTGAGCGCCGCACTCGGGCTGCTCGCCGTCGCCGGTGCGGTGATCGTCGTGCTCGGTCCGCGTCTAGGCTCTCGCGCATGAACGTCGGAGTCGTTGGTCTCGGCGCGATGGGCGCAGGCATCGCGCAGCTCTGCGTCGAGGCGGGCATCGACACGGTCGGGCGTGAGGTGACCGCCGATCTCGGCGAGAGCGCGCGCGAGCGCATCGCGCACTTCCTCACGCGCAAGGTGGAGAAGGGGCAGATCGAGTCGTTCGACATCGAGCGCCTGTCGCTCACCGTCGACCTGAGCGACATCGCGGACTGCGACGTCGTCATCGAGGCGATCGTCGAGGAGCTCGCCCCGAAGCAGGCGCTCTTCGCCGAGCTCGATCGCATCTGCCGTCCCGATGCCGTGCTCGCGACGAACACGTCTGCGCTCTCGGTCACCGAGATCGCATCGGCGACGTCCTCGCCGAAGCGTGTCGTCGGCATGCACTTCTTCAACCCGGCTCCGCTCATGCCGCTCGTCGAGATCGTGCGCGCACAGCTCACCTCGGACGAGGCGTTCGACACCGCGTACGCGCTGGGCGAGAAGCTCGGCAAGCACCCGATCCGCTGCAACGACACGCCGGGCTTCGTCGTCAACCGCGTGCTCATCCCGTTGCTGAACGATTGCGTGCGCGTGCTCGACGAGGCACGCGTCAGCGTCGAGGACCTGGACGCGGGCATGAAGCACGGCACCGGCTGGCCGATGGGGCCGTGCGAGCTGCTCTACCTCGTCGGCATCGATGTGCACGTGCACGCGAGCGAGGCGTTGTACGACAAGCTGCGCGAGCCGCGCATGGCGGCGCCGCCGCGTCTCGTCGCAATGGCGAACGCGGGTCTCCTCGGCCGCAAGAGCGGGCGCGGCTTCTACACGTACTAGTGTCGACCGGCCTCGCCGCGGGCCTGTTCGTGGTCTCGCTGGCGGCAACGCTCTACGCCGCAGCGGTGTTCGCCGACCGCCTCGACCATCTCGGAGCGCGGCTCGGGCTGCCGGAGGGCCTGCTCGGACTCCTGACCGCCGCGGCGGCGGACGCGCCCGAGCTCGCGACCGCGATCGTCGCGCTCGCGACCGGCGCCCGCAGCGTCGGCTTCGGCGTCGTCGTCGGCTCGAACGTCTTCAACCTCGGCGCGATGCTCGGCCTCAGCGCGCTCCTCTGCGGCACAGTCCGGATTCAGCGCGACGCGCTCGCGCTCGAAGGCGGCGTCGCACTCGTCATCACGATCGCGATGGTGCTCCTCGCGTTCCGTGTGCTCCCCGCATGGGCGGCGCTCGCGATCGCGCTCGTCGTGCTCGTTCCCTATGCCGTGGTTGCGTTCCGGCGCGAGCTCGGCGAGCCGCGCCCGCATACCCACCACGTGCACAAGGGAGGAACGCTGCTGCTCATCCCGCCGGCCGTCGCCGTCATCGTCCTCGGCAGCGTCGGCATGGTGCACGCCGGGTTGAAGCTCGGGCACGCCGCCGGGATGCCGGACGTCCTCATCGGCACACTCGTGCTCGCCGTCGTCACGAGCATCCCGAACGCCTACACGGGCGTGCGACTCGGGCTCGCTCGGCGCGGCCCGGCACTCGTGAGCGAGACGTTGAACTCGAACACGATCAACCTCGTTGGGGGTCTCGCCATTCCCGCACTCTTCGTCACGGTGAGCGGAGGCGGCCTTGCGCGCACGGACGGCGTCTGGCTTCTCGCTGCGACGGCGCTCGCCCTCGTGCTGCTCGCGCCGCGCGGCGGCATGCGGAGAGCCGCAGGAGCGCTCCTCGTGCTCTCGTGGGTTGCATTTGCCGTCGTTCAGGGCGCTGTCGGCGGCTAACAGAACCTTTACGGACCGCACAAAGGCGGAAAATCGCAACGGGGGATACTCTGATCGTGATGCGGCGCTTCGCCATCTTCTGCCTGCCTCTGATCGCCCTCGTGGCGCCTGCGACGGCGCTCGCCCTCGGCGACGTCAAGACGACCGACGGCACGGTCGTCGTCCAGAACGCGAGCGCGCCGCGCTCGGTCGCGGTCGTCACGCTCGTGGTCGTCGGGGGAACCGCGCTCGGCCACGTCTCGACCGGATCTCCGGATCAGTTCGACAAGGTCGTCATCCAGGACTTCAACAATCCCCCCGGGGACATCGGCGCGAGCATCACGAACAACGCGCCGGCCCTGACGCGCACGTCCCTGTCCGACAACAAGACGAGCTTCGTCGGCAGCGACTTCCGCTTCCGGGCGGCGAACGGCACGTACAAGATCTGGATCTACGGCTCCGGGGTGAACGTTTTCGCGGTCGGCCGCGGGACCGTCGTCCTCCAGGGCCAATCCGACTCGGGCGCGTCGGCCGGCCGCTATTCGATCGACGGCCGCGACTGGCTGGCGCTTCCCGCCGTCCCCAGCGACCTGCTCCATTTCGGCTCGAGCGGGTAGCGTCCCCGACATGGCCACGAAGCCGCAGACGGTGCTCGTCGTCGAGGACGAAGCGTCGATCGCGTCGTTCGTCGCCGCGTACCTGAAGAACGCGGGCTTCACCGTGCGCACGACCGCGAGCGGCAACGAGGCGCTCCGGCTGGTCGAGTCGGAGAAGCCGTCGCTCGTCGTCCTCGATCTGATGCTCCCCGATCTCGACGGGGTCGAGGTGTGCAAGCGCATCCGCCAGCACAGCGATCTCCCGGTGCTGATGCTGACCGCGCGCGACGAGGACGTGGACAAGATCATCGGCCTCGAGGTCGGCGCCGACGACTACATGACGAAGCCGTTCAACCCGCGCGAGCTCGTCGCCCGCGTGCGTGCGATCCTGCGCCGCTCGACGACGCAGGGCACCGACCGGGAGAGCGCCGTCCTCCAGCACGGAGACCTCTCCGTCGACGCAGGTCGCCGCGAGGCCAAGGTCGGCGATCAAGAGATCCAGCTCGCGCCGAAGGAGTTCGACCTCCTGTGGGAGCTGCTCGACCATCGCGGGCTCGTGCTCACGCGCGACCAGCTGCTCGAGCGGGTATGGGGCTACACGTTCGCCGGCGACACGCGCACGGTCGACGTGCACGTGCGGCAGCTGCGACGCAAGCTCGGCGACGCGTCGCCGATCGTGACGGTGTGGGGGGTCGGCTACAAGGTGAGCCCCGCGCCCGCGCGCGAGAACTCCGCCGCCTAGCGGAGTAGGTTGGGGCCGTGCTCGGGTCCCTGCGCTTCCGTCTTCCCCTGCTGTTCCTCGCAGGCGTGGTGCTTGCGGGAGTGGTCGCGACGATCATCTCCATCCGCTTCTTCCAGAGCTACACGCGGACGCATGCGATCCACGAGTTGCGCTCGGAGTCGATCGGGATCGTCTCGCTGTACGCGAGCCAGGCAGGCCAGCA
>DASYFU010000132.1:0-8948 GCA_036498225.1 Gaiellaceae bacterium
AGGCCGAGGGCGGCGCAGAGCCGCTCGAGCGGCTCGACGTTCGCCGGATCGGGCGCGAGGCCGGTGAGGCCCGCGCCGGCGACCCGCACGTCGCTCTCCCGGATCCGGCCGAGGATCCGCTCGACCTCGGCGACTCCCGGGCCTCCCGGCTCCGGCATCCAAACCGTGAGCTCGTCGGGGTCGAGGACGTCGCAGTCGAGCGCAACGTAGACGGCCGACACCTGCCCGAGCACGCGCTCGACGTCGTCGTCGATGCCGTTGGCGGCGATGAATTCGACCTCGGGCGGATCGAGGTTGCGCGTGCCGACGAGCGCGACGTCCTCGGCCGCGATCGCACCGCCGTCGAGCAGCATCCGCAGCGGCATCCCCCACTGGTTCCCGGACGGCGAGCTCTGCGGCGTGTTCAGGTCGCCGTGCGCGTCGAGCCAGACGACGCCGAGCCGCTCGTGGCGCGCGCCGAGCCCTTCGACCGCTCCGATGTGCGAGCAGCAGCAGCCGCCGAGCACGAGCGGACGTGCCGGAAGGTCGGACGCCACCGCGAGGGTCTGCGCCATGAGCGAGTCCTCCTCGACGACGGACGCCTCGGGGTAGTCGAGCGGCAGGCCGGCGGACTCGACCATCTCCTCGCCGCCGTCGCCCCACGCGCGCGGCACGCGCACGAGACCCGCGGCGAACGTCCGTCCGCAGGAATGGCACTCGTAACCGGCGTCGATCGCGACCGCGGTGTTCGCGCGGCAGGTCGGGCACTTCGCGCGCAGGATGCTCATCGCCGCTTCTCGAAGACGACCGTTGCCGATTCGACGAACATGCCGACGCCCTCGTAGAGATGCGTCGCGCCGGTCGGGCTCTCAGCGTCGACACCGAGCGTCACACGCGTGATCCCGCGCGTCCAGAACTCGCCGAAGGAGCGGTGGAGCAGCGCCTTCGCCAGCCCGCGGCCGCGCCACGGTCGCCGCACGCCGATGACGGCGAGGTAGCCGCCACCGTGACGGTTCGCCTCGTTGCGCACGGCTGCGGCGATCTCGTCCCCGTCGCGCACGACGAACCAGAGCGAGTGGTCGTCGTTCTTGCGCAGCTCCCACCATTCCTCGTACGACAGCGCCTGCCAGTCCCAGTGATCCTGAAACGCCTCGTTGATCGCGCTCTGGAACGCACGCGATTCCTCGATGCGGAAGTCGTCGATGACCAGGTCGCCCGGCACGACCGGCTGCGGCGGCTGCGCGTCGAGCTCGACCGCCATGTCGTAGAAGCGGCGCACCTCCGCGTATCCGTGCGACTCGAACAACGCGCGCGCGCGCTCGTCGGGCTCCTGCGCGATCGCGTGCGTCTTCGCGATGTCCTTGTCCGCGAGGAACGCCTCCGCACGGGCGACGATGTCGCTCCCGATTCCTTGCCCCTTGTCGGCGACGACACCGACGATGAGGCCGGTCTCGCCCCAGACGCCCGACCAGCCGGCCGCGACGAGCCGGTCGCCGTCCTCGAACAGCCAGCTCTCCTTCGACTTCGACAGCCAGTCGGTGACGTCCTCCGCCTGGACGTGCGACCGGCGCCGGTAGTAGAGCTCCTCGTCGGCGCGGGCGAGTGCAGCGAGCGCCTCCGCGTCGTCGGGCGTGTACGCGCGGACGTTCACGCCACGAGTGAGTCGAGCGAATCGGCGAGACCCGTGAGCGTGCGCAGCTCGACGTCGGGGCGGGGGTGCGGCTCCTCGCCCAGCCGGTTCACCCAGATCGTCTTCAGGCCGAGCTCGCGCGCCGGCGCGATGTCGTGGAAGAGGCTCGCGCCGACGTGAACGTGCGCATCCGGCGCGATGCGCTCGCGGAAAACCTCCCAGTGACGGTGGCCCGGCTTGTACGAGCCGATCTCGGAGGCGACGATGGCCAGCTCGAAGGGGACGCCGATCCGCTCCATCGACGCGTCGATGAACTCGCGGTCGGTGTTCGAGAGGATCGCGAGCTTCCAGCCGCGACCCCGCGCCTCCTCGAGCGAGGCCTTCACCTCGGGGAACGCCGGCCACGCCGGCAGGGAGCGCCCGAGCGCATCCTGCTCGTCCGGCGGAACATCTCCGAGCCGGGCGAGCGTGATCGAAAGCACCTCGCGGTAGCTCCGCGTCGGCTCCTCGCGCTGAACCTCGGGCTCGACCTCGTGGTAGCGATGCAGCATCGGCGAGGCGCGATCGGCGCCGAACAGCCGCTCGAGCTCGCGCCCGATGCCGCCGTTCCAGTCGATCAGCGTGCCGTAGCAGTCGAAGGTCGCCCAGCGGTCCATACTTGGCGCATCATGGCTGATAGCGCACGGCACTACCGCTGGGACGACCTCCCCCGCGAGGAGCTCAACCCCCTCCTCAGTCGCCGCCTCGTCACCGGCGGCGACATGATGATCGCGCACGTCTACCTGAAGAAGGGCTGCATCGTCCCGAAGCACGCCCACGAGAACGAGCAGCTGACGTACGTCCTCGACGGCTGCCTCCGCTTCCGGCTCGGCGAGGACGGCGACCAGGTCGTGGACGTCAATGCGGGAGAAGTGCTCACCATCCCGCGCAACCTCCCGCACGAGGCGGAGGCGCTGGAGGACACGCTGGACGTCGATGTCTTCAACCCGCCGCGCCAGGACTGGCTCGACGGGTCGGACGCCTACATGCGCGCTACGCCGCCGGCCTGAACGCAAGCAGCTCGGGCCCGTGCTCGTCGAGCCAGGCCTTCTGCGCGCGCCACTCCGGCCGGCGGCTCTCGACGAGACGCCAGAACCGGCGTGAATGGTTCGCCTCGCGCAGGTGGCACACCTCGTGCACGACGACGTAGTCGAGGACTTCGAACGGCGCGAGCACGAGCCGCCAGTTGAACGAGAGGTTCCCTGCGGGCGAGCATGATCCCCAGCGCGTCCGCTGGTCGCGGATCTGGATCCGGTTGACCTCGACCTCGAGCTCGGCGGCCTCGTCCTCGACGAGCATCTGCACGAGCTCGCGCGCAGCGCGACGGCCTTCGAGCTCGGACACTGCGCGAGCGTCGAGGCGAAGCCGCGGCCGCTGGCGCGCGCGTTCGGTCGCGATCCAGTCGCGATGGGCGTGCAGCACGCGGTCGATCTCGCGGTCGGACATCCACGTGGGAACGGTGAGGCGCGCGGGCTCGCCCCACGGCAGGTCGATCGTCCAACGCTTTGCGCGCCGCGAGCGGCGCACCACGACGAGCTCGTCCAATCGAGTCGAGGCTACTGGTGCTTGCGGATGACCACGCAAGCGTTATGTCCGCCGAACCCGAACGAGTTGTTGATCGCGATGTTGACGTCGGCCTTACGCGACTCGTTCGGCACGTAGTCGAGATCGCATTCCGGATCCTCGAACTCGTAGTTGATCGTCGGCGGGAGCACGCCTTCGTGCACGGCGAGCGTCGTGAACAACGCCTCTACTGCGCCGGCGCCGCCAAGGCAGTGGCCGGTCGCGCCCTTCGTTCCGGAGATGGCGATCTGATACGCGTGCTCTTCGCCCATCGCGAGCTTGATCACGCGCGTCTCGCTCGAGTCGCCGATCGGCGTCGAGGTCGCGTGGGCGTTCACGTAGTCGACCTGGTCGGGCGTGATGCCCGCGTCGCCCATCGCCATCTTGAGCGCGCGCGCCGGATTGACGCCGGTCGGGTCGGGCTCGGTGATGTGGCTCGCGTCCGCGGACACGCCGTAGCCGGCGATCTCACCGTAGATCTTTGCGCCGCGCGCGCGCGCATGCTCTAGCTCCTCGAGCACGAGCACCGCGGCTGCCTCCCCCATCACGAAGCCGTCGCGCTTCGCGTCGAACGGCCGCGACGCATGCGTCGGATCGTCGTTGCGGCGGGACAGCGCGCGCATGGCGCCGAAGCCCGCGATGCCGACCTTGTTGATCGCCGCCTCGGTCCCACCGCAGAACATCACGTCCGCACGCCCGAGCCGGATCGCGTCCGTTCCGTCGCCGATCGCCATGTTCGACGCAGCGCACGCCGTGCACTGCGACGCGAGCGGGCCCTTCGTGCCGAGCTCCATCGACACCCAGCCGGCGCCCATGTTCGGGATGATCGCGGGGATCGCGAACGGGTTCACGCGGTCGGGCCCGCGGTCGCGCAGCGTGTCGTAGCAATCCTGGTACGACTTGAGGCCGCCGATGCCGGTGGCGATCGCGGCGCCGACGCGATCCGCCTCGGCGGAGACGTCGAGCCCGCAGTCCTGCTCCGCCTGCCGCGCCGCAGCCACGATCAGCTGCGCGAAGCGATCCATGCGGCGCGCCTGCTTGTGGTCGATCCAATCGGACGGGTTGAACTCCTTCACCTCGCAGGCGAACTGCACCGGGAATTCCGTCGCGTCGAACTGCGTGATGGGGCCGGCCCCGGATTCGCCGCGGATGAGCGCGTCCCAACTCGTGCGGACGTCGTTTCCGAGCGGCGTCAGCGCACCGAGACCGGTGATGACGACGCGCCTGCGCCCGTTGAGTGAGCCGTTGTCGTTGGTCACATTCCCATTCCGCCGTCGACGAGGAGCACTTCGCCTGTGATGAAGGCGGCCTCGTCGGAGCAGAGGAAGCGTACCGCCCCTGCGACGTCTCCCGGCATTCCGGGTCGTCCAAGGGGTGTTGCCTGAACCATCGCCGCCATGACTTCGTCCGGCAGGACGTCGGTCAATTGGGTCGTGATGTACCCCGGCGCAACGACGTTCGCGCGGACGTTGCGGCTGCCGAGCTCGCGAGCGAGGGATTTCGTGAACCCGATGATGCCTGCCTTCGACGCCGCGTAGTTCGTCTGGCCCCAGTTGCCGTGCACGCCGACGATCGAGGAGATGTTGACAATCGAGCCCGCCCGCTTCTTCATCATCGGGCGCGTCACCGCGCGGCACGTATAGAAGATGGACGAGAGATTCGTCTCGATCACGACGCGCCAGTCGTCGTCGGACATGCGCGTGAGCAGGCCGTCGCGGGTGAGGCCGGCGTTGTTGACGAGGACGTCGACATCGCCTGCTTCTTCGACGAGACGTGCGGCCTCCTCCGGATTGGAGACGTCGGCCTGCACCGCGCGCGCGCCGATCTCCGCCGCGAGCGCTTCCGCTTCCTCCTTGCCCGAGCGATAGCCGAGAACGACGGAGGCGCCTGCGTTCGCCAGCTCGACGGCAATCGCGCGCCCGATGCCGCGCGACGCGCCCGTGACGAGGGCGTTCTTCCCTTCGAGTGAGGCGAAGCTCACGACTCTGCTGCGAGAACGTCGTGCAGCTCGTCGAGCGTGGCGAGGCTGTTCACCGACACCGCCTTCACGCTGCGGTCGATGCGCTTGACGAGGCCGGAGAGAACGTTGCCCGGACCGACCTCGACGAACGTGCGCACGCCCTCGCGCATGAGCTCGCTCGCAGCCTGCGTGAAGCGGACGGGCGCGGTGAGCTGGTCGACGAGCAGTGGGCCCATGCGCTGGGCCGACTCGAGACGTGCAGTGACCGTGGACATGAACGGGGCGACGGGCTCCTGGAACTTCACCTTGTCGATCGCAGGCCTGAGACGGTCTGCAGCGCGCGCGACGAGAGGCGAGTGGAACGCGCCGGACACCTTGAGCTTGACCGCGCGGCGCGCGCCCGCCTCTTGCGCGAGCTCGCAGCATTCGTCGACGGCGGCGTTCTCGCCGGAGACGACGATCTGGCCGGGACAGTTGTAGTTCGCCGGCCACACGCCGAGGATCTTCCGGCACAGCGTCTCGACGACCTCGTCCTCGAGGCCGAGGATCGCAGCCATGGAACCGGGATGGCGCGCAGCTGCCTCGGCCATTGCGATGCCGCGCTCGCGCACGAGCGCGATCGCCTCCTCGTCGGTCATCGATCCGGCCGCTGCCAGTGCCGCGAACTCGCCGACCGAGTGCCCGACGACGTAGTCCGGCTCGATCCCGCGCGCGCGAATCGCGGCGAGCACCGCAAGCGACGTCGCGACGAGCGCCGGCTGCTGCACCGCCGTGTCGAGCAGCTCCGAGGCATCCCCGTGGAAGCAGAGACGCTCGAGATCCATGTTCGCCGCGCCGCTGCCGCGCCGATACACCGCACGCGCCTCTGCAACTGCCTCGGCGATGTCGCGGCCCATGCCCGGCTCGACCGAGCCCTGGCCGGGGAAGCAGAACGCGACCTTCACGCCGCCGCCTCCATCGTCCAGCGCATGAGCGCGCTGCCCCACGTGAGCCCGGCGCCAATGCCCGTCATGAGGACGAGCATCCCCGGCTGGAGCCGGCCGTCGGCGAGCGCCTCGGCCATGGCGAGGGGGACGGAGCCCGACGACGTGTTGCCATACCTGTCCACATTGATCACAACCCGGTCTGACGGAACACCGAGCTTCCGGGTTGCGACCTCGATGATCCGGACGTTGGCCTGGTGGGGGATGTAGAGATCCACGTCGTCGATGGAGACCTGGCACTCGGCCAGAAGGTCCTCGGCCGACTGGACGAGGATCCTCGTGGCGAATTTGAACACTTCCCGGCCGTTCATCTTCACGTACTTGTCCGGTTCGTCGAATTGGCGGGATCCGCTGCCCGGCAGCCAGAGGTTGGCGCCGCCGGCACCATCTGCCCCGAGCTCGAAGCCGAGGAACCCCTGCGCGGGAACGGCCTCGAGGACGACCGCCCCCGCGCCGTCCCCGAAGAGGACGAGGGTCGACCGGTCGGACCAGTCGAGGATCTTGGAGAGCACGTCGCCGCCGATGACGAGCGCCCGCTGCGCGAGCCCTCCGGCGAGCATCCCGTACGCCTGGGCGAGGGCGTACATGAAGCCCGTGCATCCGGCCGACAAGTCGTAGGCGGCAGCATCGGTCGCGCCGAGTGCGTCCGCGACGAGCGCACCCGTGGACGGGAATGCCATGTCGGGCGTCACCGTCGCGACGATGATCAGGTCGACGTCCTTCCCGGTGACGCCGGCCTGCGCGAGCGCGTCGCGCGCGGCGGGAAGGGCGAGGTCGGAGAGCGCCTCCTCGGGCGCCGCGATACGGCGCTCGCGAATGCCGGTCCGCTCCCGGATCCACTCGTCCGAGGTGTCGACGTACTGCGACAGCTCGTCGTTCGTGACCACCCGCTCGGGCACCTTGCACCCGAGCCCCGTGATCGACACCTCGATCCCTGCCTTGGCGGTTCCGATCATTCGCCGACGAAGACTGTCAAAAGCGCCTCGACGGCGACCTCGCCATCGACGCTGGCGCGCCCTTCGCCCTTGGCGATCGGCCCACGCACGCGAACGAACTCGCACTCGAGCGTGAGCACGTCCCCCGGCTCGACGATGCGCTTGAAGCGACAGTCGTCGATGCCGGCGAAGAACGGGATCTTCCCGCGGTTCGCCTCGTCGGCGAGGACGGCGACGGCGCCTGCCTGCGCGATCGCCTCGACGGTGAGGACGCCCGGCATGACCGGCCGCTCGGGGAAGTGCCCGGGAAACCACCAGTCGTCGGCGCGGATCTCCCGCAGCCCGACGACGCGCTTGCCCGGCTCGAGCTCGACGATCTCGTCGACCAGCAGGAAGGGCGGACGGTGCGGGATCAATTCCATGATCACGTCGCGGCCGAACGGCGCGATCGGCGGCGTCACGCGACGTCTTCCAGCTTTGTGCGAAGTCGTGCGCGGCCGCGGTGCGCGTGGCACTTGGCAGTGCCGACGGGCATGCCGGCCGCCTCGGCGATCTCTTCGAAGGAGTAGCCCATGGCGTCCTTGAGGACGATCACCTGCGCCTCGCGCGGCGAGATCTTCGCCAGCGAGTCGCACAGCTCGCGGCGCAGCTCGGCCATGCCGGCCGCGCGAACGGGATCGTCGGAGGGCCCTGCGTAGAACTCGTCCTCGAGCGGCTCGTGCACGCGCGCCTTGCGCCGCTCCGCTGCGTCGCGGCATGTGTTGACGACGAGTCGGTGCAACCACGTCGAGAACTGAGAGTCGCCGCGGAACTGCGGCAGACGCACGCACACCTTGGCCAGCGCTTCCTGTGCCGCGTCGCGCGCATCCTCCGGATCGCGAAGCAGATGGCGGGCGAGACGCTCCACCCGTGCCGCGTGCCGCTCGCACAACGCCTCGAGCGCGGCGCGGTCGCCGTCCTTCGCACGCTGCACGAGGATGGGGTCGCTCAGCTTCTCGTAGACGGGGGCTGCCTGCGAGCGCAGCGGCTGCCTGATCGTCTTCACGGCCCGGTTAGTCTAGATAGGGCGTGTCGGACCTGACGCCCGAGCTCGTCGTCCGGTTGCTCCGTGGACGCCTCGGGCAGCCGTATCGCTTCGTTCCCGCGTGCCCGTCGACGCAGCGTGAGCTCGGCGACGAGGAGGCGGAGGGAACGACGGTCGCGACCGACCACCAGACCCAAGGTCGCGGACGACTCGGTCGCGTCTGGCAGGACACGCCCGGCCGCGCGCTCCTCTTCTCGGTGATGCTTCGGCCGACCGTCGAGATGGCGCGCTGGCCCGAGCTGTCGCTCGTCGCCGGAGCCGCGGTCGCGGCGGCGGTCGGCGCCGGCGCAGAGGTCGCGCACCCGAACGACGTCATGATCGGCGGCCGCAAGGTGGCGGGCGTCCTGCCCGAGGCGACGGCGGGCCGCGTCGTCCTCGGCATCGGGATGAACGTCAACCAGACCGAGGACGAGCTGCCGCGCGACGCGGTCAAGACGCCGACATCGCTGCGCGTCGAGCTCGGCCGGGAGGTCGAGCGCGCGCCGCTCCTCGCGGCGGTGCTCGCCGAGCTCGAGCGCCGGTACGACGCCTGGTCCGGCGTATCCTGAACGCCATGCGTGGAGTGCTCGTCGCGCTCGCCGCTCTCATCCTCGCCGGCGCGGCAGGCGCAGCCACGCAGCCTCGAGTCTTGGCGATCCAGTTCGGGCCGGATCTCGACATCAATCCGGTCACGCAGGACTACCTGACGAGCGAGCTCTCGCGCGCAGCATCGGATCACTACGACGCAGCCGTGATCCTCCTCGACACGCCGGGCGGCCTGTCGACGTCGATGAAG